>NZ_JAVJRX010000034.1:0-184072 GCF_040219735.1 Coleofasciculus sp. G1-WW12-02
GCCGCGCTCTGTGTCCGCCTATCTCGGAGTGAATCCGAGAAAGCACGTATGGAGCGCTCTATATCAATTTAATAATTTTATGGGTCGATGCCCTGTAGTCAATCGTAGACACGATTACTATAGTGTCTCTAACTGGGAGCCGTTGGTTAAGGCTGATATCGAGCAACAATGCCGGGTATCAGCCAAGTGTAAGCGTTAACGGTTATCGACCAAAAGTTACACCGTGGACTTATACCAAGGCAGAATTACTTATGGGTAGGTTTGTCTAGGTTTTTAGAAGCGGTAACATAGAAGTCTTACCAAAACCCCTTGCCCTGTCGTTGCATTCTTCTTTGACTATTTTGGAGTCTAGGAACGAGGAATTAAACCAGCCCATCCTACCCACAAGCACCACAGGATGCTTAGGCGAAGATCAATTTGCCCTCGCCTTCCGTTTGTCTCCCAACGCCATGGCAATCAGCACCCTAACGGATGGACGCTTGTTGGCAGTCAATGAGCAGTTGTTGAATCTGACGGAATATCAACGAGACGAAATCATTGGTAAAACCACAGTTGAATTAAACTTTTGGCTGCATCCAGAGGAGCGGACGCAATTTATTCAGCTATTGCAAAATCAGGGAATCATTCACAATTATGAATTCAATTTCCGTCTCAAATCAGGACAGCTAAAAACGGGACTGCTATCGGCAAATATTATTAACTTCAGTGGACAAGACTGCTTACTTGCTGTCATTAACGATATAACTGAACGCAAACAGGCTGAGGAACAGGTGGCACGTCTAGCTAAAATGAGCCAAGCCATTAGTAGTGCGGCGGATTTTCAGACAGCGTTGGACATCGCCTTGCATCAAGTCTGCGAAATTACCGGCTGGAGTTATGGTGAAGCGTGGATTCCGGCGACGGATGGGATGGCATTAGAATGTAGCCATAGTTGGTATCGAAAATGCTCGGATATTGATTCCCCAGATGCGGCAAAATTCAACCAATTCCGAGAATACAGTGAAGCATTAACCTTCTTACCTAATGAGGAATTACCGGGACGAGTGTGGCATCGAGTTCAGCCGGAGTGGGTTGATGATTTAGCGACGTTTTCAGATGACCTTTTCCTGAGATTAGAACTCGCTGTTCAATGTGGATTTAACTCAGCCTTTGCCGTACCTATTGTTACACCAAGATCAAACCAAGAACCCATTTATGTATTAGCTGTGCTGGTGTTTTTTATGGTAAAAAAATACCCATCCAATCATCGCTTTTTCGAGCTAGTCACGGTTATTTCTAATCAACTTGGTAGCGTGATGCAGCAGAAGAAAAATGCCACGGAGATTCAAGCCCTATTTGCCGCGATGACAGATGTGGTGCTGGTGATTGATGCCTCGGGACGATGCCTAAAAATTGCCCCCACTAATCCCCTGAGTGCCTACAAGCCGTCAGCCGAAATCGTGGGTAAAACCTTACACGACCAGTTCCCAGCCGAGCAAGCCGATTTTATTCTCCAAGCTATCCAAGAAGCTCTCTTAACTCAGCAAACCGTGAGTATTGAGTATCAGTTGACTGTTGCCGGACGAAATAGTTGGTTTGCGTCTAATTTATCACCACTTTCTAATGATAGCGTGATTTGGGCGGCACGGGATATCAGTGAAAGTAAATTACTCGAACATAAACTGCGAACCTCAGAAAGCAAAATGCGCCTATTTTTTGAGGCGATGAATGCTGTTGTGCTAATTATTGATGTTCAAGATAGTACAATAGAGAATATCGAAATTGCGCCAACCAATCCTACGCGATTCTATGACTTTTATATTGACCCAATTAGCCAAACCATCGAATCTCTTTTTCAAGAAGAAATAGCTCAAAATTGGCTGGATAAAATTCAACAGGCGTTAACGACTCAGCAAACGATCTATTTTGATTACAGTCTACAAAGTGAAGAAAATACAGTGTGGTTTGCCGCCAGTATTTCGGCGATGTCTGAACAATCGGTTATTTGGGTAGCGCGTGATATTACTGATCGCAAACAGGCAGAAGCGGCGTTACAGTTAGAGCAAGACAAGTCAGAGCGGTTATTACTGAATATCTTACCCGAACTGATTGCCAATCGTCTTAAACAGGATCAACGGGCGATTGCTGAACATTTTGATCAGGTGACGATTCTTTTTGCCGATATTGTCGGGTTTACGCCGTTATCGGCACGTCTGCAACCGATTGAACTGGTGAATATGCTTAATCAAATCTTTTCCACATTTGACCAACTTGCAGATCAGTATGGATTGGAGAAGATTAAAACCATTGGTGATGCTTATATGGTTGTCGGCGGTTTACCCAGTCCTAGAGACGATCATGCCACAGCGATCGCGCAAATGGCGTTGGATATGCAACAAGCGATTTATGACTTCCAAAAGCAACAGGGTGAGTCGTTCCAAATTCGCATTGGTATTAACACCGGATCAGTCGTGGCGGGTGTGATTGGGAGGAAAAAATTTATCTATGATTTATGGGGAGATGCAGTTAATGTCGCCTCTCGCATGGAATCCTCAGGAGAACCTGGTAAAATTCAAGTTACCGCTACTACGTACAAACAATTAAAACATAAGTTTATCTTTGAACAGCGAGGTGAGATCGCAGTTAAGGGGAAAGGCGATATGATTACCTATTGGCTTCTGGATAGAAGGATGTGAAAAAATCTCTCAATCTGATAAAATTGATGGGTTGGTTGTGTTAATTTTTCCAGCGGATCGCCACTACAGTTTAGATAACAATAGCAGATATTAACCGATTAAACCAACCCGATTGTATCCCTGACTCTTGGCTTGATAAAGTGCCTGATTTGCTCGTTGAATAATTACCTCAATATTGGAATCATCGGATTGATAACTAGCGACACCAACCGTTACAGTCATTTGCACATGTTGATTACCAATCCCAATAGTAATTTGTTCCAGCCGTCTTCTCAGACGTTCAGCCACACGCACCGCCCCAGCACTATCAGTTTCTGGGAGCAATGTGACAAATTCTTCACCGCCAAATCGTCCACAATAATCCGCCTCACGCAATGAACCAACGATGCTTTTTGCTACACCTTTAAGTATTTCATCTCCCATCGTATGTCCATAGGCATCATTAATTTGCTTAAAGTTGTCAATATCAATCATCAGGACAGACAAGGAACGTTTGTACCGACAGGCTCGGTGAAATTCCTGATAGCCAACACTTAAAACATGGCGGCGATTCCAGAGTCCTGTCAGGGGATCAGTACTCGCTAACTTTCTCAACATATTCATTAACTTTTCATGCTCTTTAACCAATTGTTTCAATTGATATCGAGTCTGCTTCAATTCTAAATGGGTTCGTACACGGGCAAGAATTTCCGCCGGATTAAAGGGATATATAATTGTATCAGCGACACCTTTTTCAAAGGCTTCGATTAAATGCTCTTGTTCATGAATCGTCCGAATCAGGATAATTGGGCTGGTGGTTAGGGGGAGGGGAAACTTAAGATGGTCGCACAATTCTAACCCACTCATTGTGGACATAATTAAAGCGATAATAATTAAGTCCGGCTTTTTAACTCGTACACGATTAATTGCGTCCTGTCCATTGTTGGCAACAGTTGTTCTATAACCTTCGGCTTCTAAAATAACACGAAGAATTTGTAAGTTATTGATATTATCATCGACAATCAAAATTAGGAACTTTTCAGGAAAAAATGATTTCATTTTTCATGTATTAATTGGGGATTGGTAATGGTAAAAATCATACTATTGAGCGAAGTGAAGGGTAAAAAAAGGGGTTATGGGGTCTCTTAGGTTACCATTTTTCAGGAATTCTAGCATCGATTTCGATTACTGGAGTGATGTTCTCCTCTGGTATGGTTTTGAGGCAAATAGGGGTGGGTGCAATACTGCTCGGATAAGCCTGTCTTCTCTCCCCCTGCTCCCCCTGCTCCCCCTGCTTCCCCTGCTTCCCCTGCTTCCCCTGCTCCCCCTGCTTCCCCTAACTTTTCACGGGATGTGGAAAAAGGGGATTGGTTTGCGAATGTTATCCGCGAACCAATCCCCTTACTCTTTTTGAGATTTAGAAGCCTCTTGAGTTAAATCAGAGCAACTTTGTTTGAGCGTCTCAATTGACCTGACTTTTCACGGCATCTTGGGTGTGGGGTGTGGGGAATTGTATTAGATTTATATCGCCCTTTAATATTCAGGCACCGACGGGTCAATTTCCCGACTCCAAGCGGTAATTCCTCCTTTGACATTAATCCCTTCAATTCCGGATTCTTTGAGAATACCTAAGGCTTTAGCCGAACGTCCACCCATCTTACAATGGGCAATTAAGCGGTGACCATTCAGCAGTTGCTTAACCGTTTCGACGCCAGAACCCTGTTCAATATCCGGTAATGGCACCAAAACGGCACCCGGAATTTTGGCAATCTCGTATTCATTGGGATTGCGAACATCAACGAGAACAAAATCTTTTGTCCCACTATCCAACAATTGCTTGAGTTCTTGAACAGTCATCTCTTGAATTTCCATTAACCGTTTCGCCTCCTGTTCTTTCGCTTGGGTAATGCCACAGAATTGTTCGTAGTCTACTAATTTTTCGATAACAGGACGTACTGGGTTAGGTCGCAGCTTCAGTTCCCGGAATGTCATATCCAGGGCGTTGTAGAGTAACAATCGTCCGCTGAGAGTTGTCCCCTTACCCAGGATAATTTTAACGGTTTCCGTGGCTTGGATGAGACCAATAATTCCGGGTAAAATACCCAAAACACCACCTTCGGCACAAGAAGGAACCATTCCCGGTGGTGGGGGTTCGGGGAACAAGTCGCGGTAATTGGGTCCATCTTCGTAGTTAAATACGCTGGCTTGTCCTTCAAAGCGCAAGATAGAACCGTAGACGTTGGGTTTACCCAGAATCACACAGGCGTCATTCACCAGGTAACGGGTGGGGAAGTTATCCGTCCCATCGACAACAATATCGTAAGGTTTTATGATATCCAAGGCATTCTCGGATGTCAGGCGGGTTTCGTAGAGGTCTACTTGACAATAGGGGTTAATTTCTAGAATCCGGGTTTTTGCCGATTGAATTTTCGGTTTCCCCACCCAAGAGGTTGCGTGAATCACCTGACGTTGCAGGTTGGAACTATCGACGATATCAAAATCCACGATACCGATACGTCCAATACCCGCTGCGGCTAAGTAAAGCAACAGGGGTGAACCCAGTCCTCCCGTACCAATACATAGAACACTAGCGGCTTTGAGGCGTTTTTGTCCCTCTAGTCCAACTTCTGGCAAAATTAGGTGTCGAGAATATCGTTCGTATTCTTCTTTGGTTAGTTGGATTTCTTCCAGATTGGGGTTTAACATGGCAATTTCGTAAGATTAGCGATTGGGAAAGTTTTGACCCTTCACGATTTTCGAGAGCATGGCGCGTGAGTTTCGTGTAGGGGCGGGTTTGACTATTATCGTTTCTTTTTCTCCCAGATGCGACTCGCGCCCGCCCCGAGCAAGTTTTGAGTTAACGTCCTCATTTCCGTTACATAAAACTTACACAAATCTACCAATGCCCAGTAAAATCTGCCGTTTACTTCCTGCTTCATTCTGGCGGCGGGGGCACTCAACCAGTCCACAGGCTAACACCACCTAACTGGCGGCTTGCTCCAAATTGAGCGATGCGTTCAAGTCTCGGTCAATTTCTAGACCACAATTGTCACACCGAAAAACCCTCTCAGATAATGGCATTGAGTCTTTATCGTCAACCCTCATCTCAAAAGACTTGCTATGACACGTCTGGAACATTATGGCTTCCCCGCCTCCTTTGTCGTGAGAATTTCTTCAGGCTGAAACTGGTGATGGGGATCAAGAGTCCAGCTTCTGAGGTCAGAAGCCATACCCTGCTGAACGGAAATTATAATATACGAATAGCGCTGCCATGCGATCGCGCGATCAAATTCTGAGGGCACGGCTGCATGGTCAGGATGGGAGTGATAGATCCCAATGATATCCAATTTGCGATCGCGTGAGAGCTTCTGAACCTGCAACATGACCTCTGGGGCAATGGTAAACTGGTTACGTTTTGTCCCTGAGTGACCCCGTGAACCGTTTACTCCTGCAAAGGCTTGTGCCGCCTGATTATCCCAAGCGTTTTCTGTTGGTATAACTTCAACGACGGTTTTCACCTCCCCCTTAATGTGACCTAATAACAAGCCACAGCATTCCTCTGGGTAAGTACTTTCGGCGTGAGTTTCCATCACCTGAACATAATCAGCGTCAAGTTTGAGTAAATAGTGCGGGAAATGGTCGGGGTTTGCCATATATTTCCAATAAACACGGCTTAATTGACTTTGAACTAGAACATGTCATTGTTGATCTTCAGGGACGCTGGATAGAATGAATAAGGATTCTGTCGGATTTCGAGTTCGGCTAAACTAACTATGATCTAAGCTCAATCAAACTTAAATAATCCCAACTGAAAAATCGCTTTTGTTCTCCTTTAAATTATGACAACAACCCTCGAACCCAATAACCAAAATAATACAACTTTCCTTGATTACTTTCAAGCTTACGCAACCGAAGCTTTACAAAATCAAAACCAGACCGTTAGTGATTCCTTAAACCGGAGGCAAATTCCTAAGAGCCAGGTACGCCCCCTTGATCAAGCTTACCAAGTTTCCTTAAAACTGGGTAAGGACTTGCCACTTCAGCCAATTAAAAAACAAATCTTACAACAAATTGATGCCGTTGTCTATTTTCTCCGAGATTTTCACATTGGGGTACTGGGTCAGCGAACGAGTATCTTTCATCTTTATGAAGTTGAGATTCAAGTTGAATCCAATCTGCGCTATAGTTTGAGTTTTGAATCGGGCAAACTCTTAATTCAAATCCCCTATTGGCAGATGGCAGTTTGGGATCGCTACCTGCCTTATCAGAAATTAAAATATCGCTGGCATCGCGGCAAACATTTACCAAAATCTTCGCCCATTCGCAAAGTTTGGTGGTTAGTTGATCCGATTGGAGAATTACGTTCCAGTCTGCGATCCCTGCTTGTACTGGCGATTCAAAAGCAAATTTTGGGAATTGACCAGCTTTTTGTCAAATTTAACTTACTTGATCACGGGAATCGAGAACATCAATTGATTCAAGGGGATCATCAAGACAAAACAGGATTTAAGCATAACGCGATCGCGTTCCTCAAGGCAACAGTCAAAGAAGAAAAACTGGGCATAAATCTCGATCTAGTGCTTCAGAACCAAGACAATGCCGCAATCGCGAAGTTATTGGCAGTCTATAAGAAAAATTTGGCAGATATAGATCAGATGGAGGAACTAATTGAAACGGGGGCATTTACCTTACAACAGAAGCTGAATGAAGAACAATCTCAAGTCGATATCAAGATGTTTGGCTTTGTCAATGTCGGTAACTATCATCGGATTGATGTGGCGGTTAATCTGAGTAAAGGTTATCTCAAAAAATATGTAGAAATCATGCCGCGAAAAACCGATGTGAAAGCCACACTATTTGGCTTTGTCAATGTTTACACGATAGACGACATTACCGTAAAACCCAATTTTCACGGGGCGATGACGCTCAATTTTGAAACAGCCGCTTTGGAAAAAGCATTAAAGGAATTAGAATTAGTACAGTAGTCGATCATGTAGGGGCGGGTTTCACAGTTATCATTTATGACTGCACCCGAATGCGACTAAACCCGCCCCGATTAAATTACAACGTTTTGCAATTGTAGATAAAGATAAAATGGAACGTGGTTTACTCTGGTTACCCTTACTAGCTGTATTTATTTGGCTAGCGTGGTCAGGTTGGAATGAATATCAAAAAGTTGAGGCATATCGCTTATGGGCAGAACAATTTGAACGGGCAAAATATGATATTTATGCCGTACTCGGACAAAAGGGAAAAAGCCTGACGTGGGGAAAACCGACTCGTTCGGGTCTAGTGGATATAGAAACTTTTTCTCTAAATGATGTCCAGGCAATTCGACTGTTAGTGGATGGGCAGATTGTCGCCTTAGAAACTCCCCCCAAAAAAGGACGCGCGATCGCACTAGAGTTTCTCCTGCCAGAATCCACGATCCAGGTGCCGTTTACCGAACTTCCTATGGCTGCGGAGTGGGGAAAGTTTCTCCAGAATTATCAATAAATTTTGTCGGGGTGGGTTTCACCATTATCATTTCTGACCCCACACAGATGAAACTCGCGCCCGACCCCGACTATTGCACAATCGCTGTATTAATCTTTGTTACCTTTTTCCTGTTAAGAGTTCCCTGTCTAATGACGAATGACGTAATGGAACGCTAAGCCCTGAAATTCGTCTTTATAAATAATAGTTCTGGTACTTTTTCCATGAAACCTATCCTACCTATTCTGACGATTATCGGATTACTCCAGAGTTGCACCGCCCCCGTGACTTTTTCCCCTCAAGTCATTGGAAATCCCGCTAATTGCCCTCGCCAAACTGAACCCATACCGATCGCCTCTGCTAAGGATGAGGGACTGTATCAGCAATTTGACTATCACATTCGCGATATTATTACAGATGCCGATACGATCACCTTTCAAACTCAGCAGTATAATATCGTCTTCTGCCGATCTGATCGCACCTGGACAGTAGAACCGGGAACGTTAGCCAGTGAGAGACAAAGGTCTGATAATCCCGAACAATTCCAAGAAAACCTCCAGAATCCCCCTTATCAAACCATTGAACTTAACGGAAAATCCTATCAATATCGCGTCATTCTTGAACCGAAGCCCTTTGGTAATGAGGAACCAAAAACCGTTGTCTTTGAACTGATTACTCCCAATAGCGAAAAACCCCAACGCCACCCCCTCTATACATTAGAACAGGTGAGGGAAGCTGAAGTTGGAATTGCCTTGGGAGTGCCTCGAATTACCTCCGCCCTCAATTATGCCGATCGCCTATTTTGGTCAGTCGCATCAGAACAAGGGGAAGGGTTCAGTGGTATTGCCACGATTGTTGGTTACAATCCCGATATAAATGAGGTGGCGGTGATTCAACCTCAAGAAATTCAAGGGCAACAAATTACCGATTTTGTCATCGCTGGTGATCGAAACAATCCAGTCTTTTGGCTAGGAACTCATATTAGTGGTGAAGGGAATCCCTACCTACCCGGAAAGGGATTAGTCGCCTATCGTCCTTCTCCCCCTAATCTCGAATCCGGAACGATTACCTCCTACACCGTCCGCAATAGTCCCATTATCGGGGCAATTCCTGACAAACTGCATTTAGAAGGCGATCTCCTCTGGGTAGGAACCGGAAACGGGGTTTGCCAAGTCCGTTGGCAAGGGGTAAATAATCCCGGAAATTGGTCGTGTTGGCGATTTGCGGCAATGGCGAAACTGCCGAGTCAGGAATTACCCCTTTACAGCCGTTTATTAGAGAAAACCCCAGCCGTTACCCTTGAGGCGGATCGGGTGGGAGACACGGTAGAAGTGCTATGGTGGTCACCAGTGGACTACCAAACCCAAAAGGGACGGTATGAGGTCAGGTATGAAGATGGCTTTACCGTCACCTTAGAGGAGGGGGCGAGTTCTTGGTCTGAAATTTATGGATCATCATGGCAACCTCTCCCTGGGCAACCGCCTCTACACTGGGCTGGACACGAATGGTATTGGAATGGCGATCGCTTTGTGCGCGGTTTTGATCAAGTCGCCCTGAATTTCTTTGGCGGTGGACCTTTGGGAATTGTATCCGATTCAGATCAATGGACAGGGGAAAAACCTGCGAATCTGAATGCCTTGCGGGGTGATCTGAAAGTATCGGAGTTAACAAAAACTACAACTAAGCTGAATTATTATTCAGGTTGGGTGGAGGAAGAGTTACTCGATCCTTATTTCACCGTTGTCCCCCAAAATCGTCCTTTCAATCCTCGTCCTAATCCCTTAGATGAAATGGCAGGATTGTAGAGATGTCACCCCACCGAGCAGTAGGGGTTTGGTAACCAAACCCCTATATCTAATCATCAACAAAATTAGCGATAATCGGAAAATGATCAGAGGGAAGAACTCCTTGCCATTTCCGATCATCAACCGTCACCGTGTCTCGTCTGAGGCGACTATCGTAATAAATCGTATCAACAGCCGCAAACGCCTCACCTGTAAACCTATGAATACTTCGCTGTTTTTCTAATTCAACACCTGCCAAGGCATCCTGTAGAGTAATATAATTCGCTGATGACTCAGATAAGATTTCCCGTGGTAAGCTATCGGGTTCAGCATTAAAATCACCCGTAAGGAAGAGATAGGTATGATCACGATTGTGGTGAATCATGCGATCGCGGATTAGCGTTGCCCCCAGTTCCCGTGCCAAGGCACTATTATAGTCCAGATGGGTATTAAAACAGGTGATCGTTTTAGTATCCTGCGCTACACCAAAGACTGCCCAGCTTGCCATTCGCGGTACAGGATTCCCCCATTCAGGAGTGATACTCCCAGCAATATCAGGCGTATCACTTAAGAAAAAATCGCCACTGTCTAGGCTTATGAGACGGTCTTTGTTATAGAAAATCGCACAATATTCCCCTGTCCCTGTTCCCGTGCGATCGCCCCCAATACTTTGATAATTCGGTAAACGGCGATGTAAGTCAAGGATCTGGTGAGCTTTCCCTTCCTGTGTGCCAATAATATCTGGACGATACTCCTGGATCAGCGCCGCGATCGCATCACGCCGAATCCTCCAATCTTGGTTATCTGGGTCAGGTTTATCATAGCGGATATTGAACGTTATGATTTTAATGTTCATTTGTTTGTGATTTGTGATTTGTCATTCGTCATCCTCGCTCTTCGAGCAAGCTTGCTACCTCCTTTGTTCCCTGTTAAGCAGTTCCCTGTTCTCTATTCCTTATTGCCTATTCTCTAGGTCATAGTTCCCACGGAATCGCTATATAACATTTAGTTAACTTATAGTTAAGGCAAGGTTAAAGGTGTGTTAATATAATGGAAAACAGAAATTTAAGACAAGAGGTAAAATATGGCACAGTCCCCATCATCTGATTCCCCACAGATCAGCAAGCAAAACTTCCTTTACCCTCGAGGCCGCTATTACGGCAAGTTTACGCCAGAGTATCTAGCCTTTAATGCCAACTTGCAAGAGTTTGCCCAGAAAGTGTCCTATGTTTCTGCCCTAGAAACTGGCGGCAAGATTTCCTCTGAACAAGCCTATCAGCAAGTGCGCTCACTCTGGAAGCAGTTGAAACATACTAAGGAATCCTTAGGCATTGGTCAAGCTAAACCCCCCAATACCTGATAGCTTTTGTATAAAATGGTAGTTTGAGATAAACTGTGAAACAGGATGCTGCAATTTTAGTCATTGAAGATGAAGAAATTTTGCGGGACATTATTCTTAATGTCTTACAGGAAAAAGGGTATCAGGCAATTGGCACGGGCGATTCTCGCAGGGGCTTACTCTTAGCCAAAGAGTTTGTCCCTGATTTGATTTTGTGCGATATTCGGATGCCAAAATTAGATGGGTATGAAGTTCTCAAAGCTTTACGCCAAGATGCCAAGACTAGGACGATTCCCTTGATTTTTATTTCGGCAGAAAAAAAACCAAAGCGTTAGGCATATAGGGCAACAATTTGGTGCGAATGGTTATCTGGCGAAACCTTTTACAACCGATGAACTATTAACGGTAATCGCCAATCAGATCAACTTTTATCAGTAAACGATAAATTTTTTCTGTGTCTATATTTATTTTTGATAATACCAATTATAAGTAGGGCGGGTTTGGTTGTTCAGTTATTTCACCAATAGCTGATTTTAGTTTCTAAACCCGTCCCGACAATAAATAAGGATCTACACTGCGTAGTAGTGCTGGCAAAATGTCTACCTGCAAGCCATGAATCGACGTAAAAAACGCTACTCGCTGAGATTTGTTGTTCGGAATCTTCGTCAATCGCTTTCAGTATTCCGCTATAGTGGACGCGCCTTGAAGTTAGTTTGGACAACCAATCACAGATTAACCTTGGTGCTAGCTATTTTAACCATCATAGCTGGATTATTACCCGCCGCGATCGCATACTTGGGTAAGTTGATTGTGGATACCGTGGTATTGGCGTCTGAGTCGGGGTTAGCCGCCCATCGTTGGCTAGCGCTAGGCTATGTCGGATTAGAAGCGATCGCAGTTATGATACTAGCAGGAAGTCAGCGAGGTCAAACCGTTTGCCAGTCGCTATTGCGGGTATTGTTAGGGCAACGGGTGAATGTGTTAATTCTAGAAAAAGCCTTAACCCTAGACTTACCCCACTTCGAGGACTCCGAATTTTACGACAAAATGACCCAGGCGCGGCGGGAAGCCTCCAGTCGCCCTCTGGCGCTAGTGACGCGGACATTTGGACTGGTTCGGGATAGTCTGTCGCTAATCACCTTTGGCGGACTACTGCTGCAATTCTCAACCTGGGCGGTGGCGATATTAGTCATAGCCGCAATTCCTCCCTTTATCGCCGAAACTCGCTTTGCTGGGGTAGCCTTTCGCTTATTCCGTTGGCGTTCCCCAGAAACCCGCCAGCAGCATTATTTGGAAACATTAATTGCTAGAGAAGATTACGCCAAGGAAATTCAGCTATACCAGCTTGGCGCTACCATGCTACAGCGCTACAACGATACATTCGGGCGCCTTTACCGAGAAGACCGAGATTTGACCATTCGTCGCGGTTTTTGGGGTTATTTGTTAGGATTACTGAGTACGCTGACATTTTATGGAGCCTATGCTTGGATTGTCATAGAAACCATCTTTGGTCGGATTTCCTTGGGCGACATGACCATGTATTTAACCGTATTTCGCCAAGGACAATCTACATTTTCCGCCATACTCACCTCCATTGGCGGTATGTATGAAGATAATCTCTATATTTCCAACCTCTACGAATTTCTAGAACAAGAGGTTCCCCAATACCAGGGGACAGCCACTCAGGGGATAAAACTAGGGGATGGGATTCAGTTTGAGAAGGTGTTTTTTACCTATCCTGGAAGTCAAAATCCTGCACTTAAAGGGATTGACTTACACCTGAAACCGGGAGATAAGTTAGCCCTTGTCGGCGAAAATGGGTCAGGAAAGACAACGTTAATTAAATTATTAACTCGTCTCTATACGCCAGATTCTGGGCGCATTCTCTTAGATGGGTTAGATTTAAAGGAATGGAATATTGATACCCTGCGTCGCCGCATTGGGGTGATTTTCCAGAACTTTGTCCGCTATCAATTTACCGTCGGGGAGAATGTTGGCGTTGGGGATGTAGACTATTTGCAAGACAAAACCCGCTGGGAAAATGCGGCGGAGAAAGGCATGGCGAAACCCTTTATTGAATTAATGCCAGAAGGATTTAGCACCCAGTTGGGGCGATGGTTTAAAGGGGGACAGGAACTGTCTGGGGGTCAGTGGCAGAAAATAGCCCTGTCTCGTGCTTTTATGCGAACCGGTGCAGATATTTTAGTCTTAGATGAACCCACAGCCGCCATGGATGCAGAAGCGGAGGTGCGAGTCTTTAACCATTTCCGCACGATTACCCAGAATCAAATGGTAGTATTAATTTCCCATCGCTTCTCTACAGTACGGATGGCGGATAAGATTGTGGTGATGGCGGAGGGAGAAATCATTGAACAGGGAACCCATGAGGAATTAGTGGAACTTGGCGGACGTTATGCGCGGTTATTTGCGCTACAGGCGGCGGGATATCAATAAGTTTGTCATTTGTCCTTTGTCATTCGTCCTTTGGTTCGTAGTCAAGGATGCAAGCCTATTGGCTTGACACAGCTAAAATTGTGGAATAGATTTTACCATTGAATCGGGCGCAAAGCTTTGCGCCCCTACAGTTTCCGGGCGGAATTCTAATTCATCTTGCTTAGGTGTGCTACGCCGCCATCTTAATTAGAGATCCACCATAACCCAGCCATTCTTGGCACTACTAACTATAGGCGTTTAAGATACCCGCACTCCGGAAACCGTTAATGGTGGGAATTAAAGGTACGCACAAAGGCTGCGATCGCGCCTTTACCCCAAGGTGTCAACTTACCCTGAGTTGATCCCGGCGTTTCCCCAGAATTTGATTGTTGGCGTAACATCACCGGACGCAAGACCCACAGTAGAATAGCGATACTCAGAATAATCGCCGTCGGATTATCCCCATACTGCAATAACGGCGTCGGATCGATAGGTGGAGTCGTTGGGTTAGTTTGGCTGGTGGAAATCGTAGCTTGTTCCTTGGACATGAATATGTCTTTCCTTTGCGTTCAACATCTTTATGATTCCTTAGCTACCCATCTCTAAAAGCTGCACTTTCGGCTCATTCTTGCTGCTACTGTTGAAAGTGAGCCAAAATTGAGCCATCAACCGGATATTCAGTAGATAAGCATGGCGGTATCGAACCCGGAACCGCCTTTGAGGATATCCCTGATGACTGGGTATGTCCCGTCTGTGGGGCGGCTAAATCAGATTTTGAACCCTTAGAATAATCATAACCCTGACTACTGCAAGCACTTTGTCTCTTAAAATTGTTGTTATCGGTGGTGGTGCGGCTGGTTTTTTCGGCGCGATCGCATCTGCATCCACCCATCCTCACACCCAAGTCATACTGCTGGAAGCCTCGAAAACGCCTTTAACTAAGGTGCGGATTTCTGGCGGTGGGCGCTGTAATGTCACCCATGCTTGTTTTGACCCCGCCCTTTTGGTACAAGCCTATCCGAGAGGGAGTAAAGCCTTGCGCGGGGCGTTTACTCGGTTTCAACCCAAAGATACGATCGCGTGGTTTGAAGCCCAGGGGGTACACCTGAAAACAGAAGCGGATGGGCGGATGTTCCCGGTTACAGATACATCCCAAACCATTGTTGATTGTCTATTCCATGCTGCTACAAGCGCAGGCGTTCAAATTCGCACCGCCACTCCAGTTAAATCCATTCGCTTCACCTCTGGGTTTCAAATCCAGTTAAAGACAGGGGAAATAATCGAGTGCGATCGCGTGCTTTTAGCAACCGGGAGTAACCCCCTTGGCTATCGCGTTGCTCAGGATTTGGGTCATACTATTCAACCCCCTGTCCCCTCTTTATTTACGTTTACAATATCAGACCCACGCTTACAGGATTTAGCCGGAATTAGTGTCAATGATGTTCGTTTAAAACTACCAGAAGCCGAGAAAAATGTCAAGGAACAAACGGGAGCCTTACTGATTACCCATTGGGGATTAAGTGGTCCAGCCGTCCTGAAAATGTCGGCTTGGGCGGCTAGATTTCTCCATGATTGTCACTACAAAACTCCCTTAATAATCAATTGGCTTCCCCAATACAACCAAGACTATCTCCGCCAGGTTTTACTAGCCGTTAAATCTCAACTTCCTCAACGTCATATCGGGACGAGTTGTCCGATTCCGATTCCGAAACGGCTATGGCAGAGTTTAATTAGTTACGTTGGTATTGATCAAAACCAACCCTGGGCAGAAGTCTCTAAAAAAGCACTGAATCAACTGATACAAGAACTAAATCAAGGACGTTATGTGATTCAAGGAAAGGGTGTTTTTAAGGAAGAATTTGTTACCTGCGGGGGAATATCTCAAAAAGAGGTAAATTTTAAAACTATGGAAAGTCGCTGCTGTCCAGGGCTTTACTTGGCTGGCGAAATTCTGGATATTGATGGGATTACGGGCGGATTTAACTTTCAGAATGCCTGGACAACGGCTTGGTTAGCGGGTCAAGCAATGGGGAAAATGTAGGGGCGGGTTTAGGGACTAAAATTCGTTGGTTATTGATAACTGAACAACGAAACCCGCCCGGTTCTATCTAGGGGCAAAATGATTCATTATGTCGATCACATCTGTCAGCATCGGAATTGTATTTTTTCAACGCAGAGGAGCGCAGAGGGTTACGCAGAGGGACGCAGAGGGGGTAAATGATTTGAGGGACAATTTTATCGGGTTTATAAGAAAATAAAATAATAGTAATTCCCGATTTTTTTTGTAGAAAAATGCTATAATATATAATCTATGTCTTCAAACTTGTGAGGATAGAAGTATGTATAAAATCCTAATAGTTTCTGCCCTAACTTTGGTGACATTTGCCGGAAATGCTGTCAATGGCATAGCCCAGACATCGCCGCGATCGCCTGCATCTTCTCCAGACGTAGATCCCGGATATTATATTGACCTGAATCGGGCGAAAAATCTAGCCCGACAAGCGGCTGAACGTATTAATGGTGGATTGGGGCGATATCGGGCTGAAGCGGCGATGCATGGTCCGGTACAAGATGCACCTTATATAGAAAATAACAATGGTACAGTAACGTTTACCTTTAAAGGCCGTCTTCCTAGTGCGACAAGGTACACTGTAGAAACTAGCGTAACTGTTAATCAAAACAATGGAACGGTAACCGTTAACTATAATAGACCGATTGGAAATTGAACCCGTTCCCAGAACTATCCATGGCTTAAGAATGAACCATGAACGATTAACCATGAATCCTGACTAAAATGAAATTTAGTGAACTGGTACAAAAACTTAATATAGACACCGATCGCACGAGTCTATCGGTTAATCCCAATTGTAATCCAGAGATTCAAGGTATCGCCCCCATTGATCAAGTCACCAAGGGTGCGATCAGCTATATTGAGGGAGCGAAGTTTGCCGCAAGGGTGAAAACCATCAAGGCGAGTGCTTTAATTTTACCCCCAGATGAAGAGTTACAACGACAAGCCACAGAACGCGGTATCGCTTGGATGGGGGTATCTGAACCCAGACTATTATTTGCCCGTGCGATCGCGCTTTTCTATCAACCCTGGAAACCTGCACCGGAAATTCACGCCAGTGCTGTGATTCACCCAGAGGCGCAGGTAGGGGATGGGGTTTATATTGGGGCGCATGTGGTGATTCAGGCGGGGGTGAAGATTGGTGATCGGGTTTGTATTCATCCGAATGTGGTGATTTATCCCGATGTGCAAATCGGCGATCGCACCATCTTACATGCTAACTGTACTATTCATGAACGTAGCCAAATTGGGGCGGATTGTGTAATCCATAGCGGTGCGGTAATTGGTGACGAAGGGTTTGGTTTTGTCCCCACGAAAGAGGGGTGGTTCAAAATGGAACAATCAGGATACACCGTTTTAGAAGATGGAGTGGAAGTGGGATGTAATACGGCGATTGACCGTCCGGCGGTGGGAGAAACTCGGATTGGTCATCATACTAAAATTGATAACTTAGTCCAGATTGGTCATGGGTGTCAAGTCGGGGGTGCTTGTGCGATCGCGGCGCAAGTCGGTTTAGCTGGAGGTGTTAACGTCGGGAATCAGGTGATCCTCGCCGGTCAAGTGGGGATTGCTAATCAAGCCAAAATTGGTGACGGCGCGATCGTAACGGCGAAAACAGGGGTTCATAATAATGTAGCAGCCGGGGCGATTGTCTCTGGTACTCCCGCTGTTCCCCATAAATTATATTTAAAAGTATCCGCGATTTATAATCGGTTACCAGAAATGTATCAGATGTTGAAGCAATTACAGAAACACAAGGGATGAGAGAGTGTTGAGCCTGTAGGGGCGGGTAATGGAACTTTCTTGTCGCTATTGATAGTAACCTTTGTACAAAACCCGCCCTGACCGAGTTTTGAATTTCTATAAAATTCTTTCCCGAAAATTTATTTATACGTTATATTGACTAGGCTGGGCTATGGCTTTGATCCGTTTCCAATGACCAATCCCCAGTGTCAGATTTAGCAGAGTGTCTCATTGTCAGTCGCATTGAATCGGCAACGAATTTATACAATCCTTGACTAAGTTCATCGGCTTTCTGCTCAAGATTGGAGAAGATTTCATTCATGGTGTGAGCATAGGGTTGTACTAGATGTTTTGAGTTTGCTGGAATACGGTCGAGCACTTCATCTATGAGTAATTGGGTCATATCCGCTACCAGATCCCAAGCTACATCTACACTAGGAAAAACCATAACACATAAAGGCACGAGTTCTTGTTCCACTGCTGCCATACTTTCCTCTAGCACACACAACCATAAATAGCTTTGGAACATATTTAGATCTCTGGTTGTAGAGGCTGTTACACCTGGGTCAATTAGTCCACCTCGACGGCTTTGATGATGAGGGAATAATTCGATGCATTGACTGTAAACTTTGTTGGCAATTTCGTGACTGAGCGGTAGCATCTGTTCGACAATGGCTAAGATAGGTGAACTCGGCTCATGCTGGGCAGCAGCTGAACATACCCGTCTCCAGGGAATACAAGCTTGCTCTTCGATAAACTTCAGATAGGGGCTGATCAACACTTGCTCGGCAAGGGTGAGTTTTTTGAGGATTAATGCGGCACTGAAGTGAAACTGGGTATTGATAAAGCCAATTGTGCGCGGGTCTTTTGAGACGAGATGTTGCTCTTGAAGTTCCAATAATGAGGGTTCAATCTCCGTGTAGAGCTGTTCAATGGCAGGTAGTTCTAGGGCTTGTTTCGCCCAATTTGCAAAGACTTTGCTTGAGAAATCAATTACTTTTTCGGAGTTATTTTGAGTCAGTGTCAATCGCATTGCAGCTAGGGATGAGGTAGATGGCGATTGCTGCAAGTAAACATCCATTGCCTTGGAATAAGCCTTTGCTCCAAACTGAGCCAATCGCCGAGCTTCAGCTAAATTCACAACATTAGGGACATAAGAGAAAAGAGCATTGGTTTTCATCCCAGCGCGTTCACAGTGGATTTGGACTAAGCGCCGCATTTCGGCAACGGTTTGAATTCGCCCTTCTCTAGAAGATGCTGCTATCAAATCAGTGGGAGTCAACCCCCCTTCTATTGAAGATAGAGTTGACAAGTCTGGCACGTAACGTTCCGCCCATAGCTTGACGAGGGGTTCGACTGAACTTTTTTTGACCAGTTGAGTAGTTTTCAGCATAATTCAGGAGTCGGGTTATCAGAGCAATGGTTGTGGGCAAGCTGTCCTCATGTCAACTTCGCCGCATTTGCTGATTATTTTTTATATCCACATCATAACTTCATAGTAAAAAAGTGGTGTAAAGCCTATTTAAATATTTCTGTGTGTTTTTTTTCATTCCGGTTAAATAGGTGACGGATGAAAAAACTGCCTGACTTAACGTGGCGATTAGCGCGGATGGTATTGCCATGAGGGGTAGTCGCTAGGGTGTACATTATACCAAATCCAATGAAGTGACCTCCCTTTATCTCTTAGGTAGTAGATTTGTAGAGACGTTCCGGCGGAACGTCTGTGCTAACTCACGCTGACGACTGAACAAAGCTAGGCGATGATCTTAAAGATTCCCCAAAGGAAAACATCAGCCCAGACGAGAGCGATTTTTGCTTCACGGGTAACTCAATTATAAACTCTGTCCCTTGACCCGGTTGGGAAATACAGGTTAATTTACCCCCATGTTTATCCACTACAATTGAATGGGAAATCGATAACCCTAAACCCGTCCCTGTACCAATGGGTTTGGTGGTAAAGAAGGGATTAAATATTTGATTTTGAATCGCTTCGGGGATACCCGGGCCATTATCCTCAATCCGGATAATCACCCGTTCGCTCGATTGAGGTTGCTGGGATTTGTTTTCCGGTGACTCCTCTAACGGTACAACAGGAAACTGAGAACTCACTTGGGTGCAAATCGTAATTCTTCCGGGTTCAGGTTGGGAGTGTAACGCATCAATAGCATTTCCCAGAATATTCAAAAACACCTGATTAAGCTGACTGGCGTAGCATTCCACTGATGGTAAGTGACCATAGTGTTTATGAACTTGAATTTCTGGACGATCAAGTGTTGATTTGAGTCGATGCTGTAAAATGAGTAATGTGCTTTCAATGCCGTCATGGATATCCACCGGCTTAATCTCCGCCTCATCCAAACGGGAGAAATTCCGCAGGGATAGCACAATTTGGCGGATGCGATTGGCACCCTCTTGCATGGAGTTCAAGAGTTTGGGAAAATCTGCCCTCACAAAGTCTAAATCAATCGCCTCAATCTCTGCTTGAATCTCGGCAACTGGTTCGGGATAATTCTTAGCATAGAGTTGTAATAAATGCAACAACTCAGTCCCATATTGACGAGTATAGGTAATATTCCCAGCAATAAAACTAATCGGGTTATTGATTTCATGGGAAATTCCCGCAACCATTTGACCCAAACTGACCATTTTTTCCTGTTGAATGAGTTGGGTTTGAGTCTGCTTGAGTTGATGTAAGGTTTGCTGGAGATCGTGGTTTTTGACTCGTAACTGATGTTCAGATTTCCGCAAGGCTTCCTCAGCTTGTTTGCGATCGCTAATATCCCGGATAATCGTGGAAAACACCTCCACCTCTCCGGTTGCGCCTTGGTGCGCCATCACCACCTGAGACACGGGAATTTCCCAACCCTGTTGATGCAGGAGTGAGGTTTCACCCTGCCATACTTTGTCTTGGATCGCTTTGGGTAATCCTTCCTCTAACAAATGCTGCTTCACCGACTGGGGATGAAAATCCCAAATCTGCAAATGGCTGATCTCCTGTTCTGGATCAAGTCCCACCATTTGCCGACCCGCCTGATTAATATAGAGGAAAGTCCCATCAGGTTCACACATACTGACAAAATCGGTGGTACTTTCTAGGATCGCGGTCAATCGCGCCGTTTTTTGTTCCGCTTGCTTACGCTGGGTGATGTTGGTACTGGTACTCACCACCCGATAAATATGTCCAAGTCGATCGCGCAGGGGGGTTAGTGTGGTAATCCACCAACTTTCTTGTCCCTGTACGCCAAAACATTCTTCATAAGAGATTGATGTTCCCGTCTGAACACAGGTGTTGTAGCGTTCGCTTATCGTTACTGCCAGGTCTGGTGGTAAGATAGCATCCAAGGGTTGATCGCGTAGTTGTTCGGCGGGGATACCGATTAAGTGTTCGTAAGCCGGATTCACATCCAGATAACGGAATTCCCAAGATGGATTGGGTTCACTCTGGCGTTGATGAACATCGACGACACTAATTGAGTTTTCTACACCATTGAGGATACTGCTTAAAAATTGTTCTCTTTCTTGTAAGGCTTCCTCGGCTTGTTTGCGATCGCTAATGTCGGTAATCATTCTCAGCACCCCGACAAAGCTACCCTGATCATTAAACAGTGGCGTCGCGGAAATAATCGCCCACAGATCTGATCCATCTTGGCGGCGAAACTTAAAATCGTAGCGTTCCTGTATTCCTTGACGGCGACGTTCTAAGTAGGTTTGGATCAGCGCCTGGGATTCGGTGTCAATAAAATCAAACAGCGATAGCCCCAGCATTTCTTCAATGGGATAACCCAGCATTTGCGCCATGCGAGTATTAGCAAAGGTGATTTGGTTATTCGCATCAAACACCCAAACCCCCTCGGATGCGGTTTCCACGATACAGCGATAATGACGTTCCGATTCTTGCAGTGCGGCTTCGGCTTGCTTGCGTTCAGTGATATCTTCAACAATCCCCAATAGATACTGTGGCGTACCTTTTTCGTCCAGCAAGGGGACTTTTTTGGTATTGACGATGCGTTCTCCCCGATGGGGCGTGTTTAGGGGAGCTTCGGGAATATCAACTAATTTACCATCGGTGAGAATTTGTCGGTCTTTCGCCCGTAAGAGTCGGGCTTGTTCGTAAGGTAAAAAATCATAGTCATTCTTACCCAAGACTTGGGCTTTCGAGTAACCCAACAGTTCTTCGCTGGTTTTGTTCCAGCACATCACCTGCAAATCTTTGGCATCTTTGATAAAGACACCGACAGGGAGATTCTCCACCACGGAGTTGAGGAAGGCTTGTGTCTCCCGCAATTGGATTTCAGTTTGTTTGCGCTCAGTAATATCCAGGATCACACCATCGAGCCATTGGACAACACCGTTCTCATCCAGAATCCCTTGACCCTGATCATAGACCCAAGTGATTTTGCCATCAGCACGGACAATCCGGTACTCAATCGTATAGGGGTGTTGGCTGTCAATACTTTGCCACACAATCTCCTCAACGCGGCGGCGATCTTGAGGATGGATAATACTGTGAAAAGAGCGTACTCGATTGTGAATAAACTCAGACGCTTCATAGCCAGAAATAGGCTGAATCGCTGAACTTAGAAACGTCATCGTCCCAACCGAGTCCCAGGTACAACGGTAAACAGCGCCCGGAATATTGGCAACTAACGTCTGAAATCGGGCTTCGCTCTGTTGCAGCGATTCGGGTGTCTGTTGGTCTTTGGTGGAGTTTGGGGTGGATTCAAGGGAATTGGGTAGAATAGCCATGATTTTCTCCACACTCAGATGCGTGGCTCAACTATTGCGGGGGTTTTGAGGGAGTGGACGGTTGAATGCTTAAAATTTTATTAAATTTTATCGTCTTGACCATAAATAAGACTAATAAATTTCCCAGTATGAGATTATCCCTGGTCATGTAACTAATTGTAAAGCCCTTGGCTCAAATTACTTGCCTGTCACCCAGCGTACCCAAGCCTGTCAGTAGTAGGAGCGGTCAATTCTGAGATGCTGATCCGAGGAGCAGTTGACCGTTGGCAAGGAACTAAGTCTCTATGATAAGGCAAGTGATGGGCTCGAAACAGATGTGCTAATTTTTCTCTCAATAAAACTATTCCGTGGAAGGTAGAGACTTAAATGGCACCTCTGGGAGCATTGGTAGCTTGGATTACAGTTTTGAGTTTTTCCCTAGGGGCGGGTTTTACTATTATCCTTATTTTTCTCGCCCTGATATTACTAAACCTATCCCAAGAATTAGCCTAAATTATGCCGGGAATTTGTTAAAATTGATACCAAAAAGAATTGAGTAAAAATTCAGATTGAATCTGGTATAGTATCAAGTTATATTTTTCAGTTAACTACGCTACAAAATAACAATTTTCGCAAAAGAATACTCTCTTATATAGAGAAAGACAACTTGCCACACTCGGACTGTTTGATTGATGGATAAGCCAAATATTTAACGAAACCAATAGCGCTCTACAAACTCCGAAATCCTCTGTGCTTAGATAGTTAAGGAGTGGCAAGCTGCCCAGGTAATGGGATCGCTATTTTGTCACTGTTTAGTAACGTCTGAGTAAGCTTTGCATAACACTGATGCAAATCGCAAATAGCTTCAGTTGGCGTTCCGTCGCCAAAACCAATCAGTCGAGATAGAAAGGGTTAAATCCTCCTCTTAGACATCAAAATTGGGCATTTCTTAGCAAAAACAACCATTTTGACCCAGGATTGACATAAATCTGGATCAATTACAGCAAGCCGAGTTTGACCTTGATGTAGTTAGACAGCGTTCGCTTATCTTTGTCTGCTTCCTGTTTAAGCTGCTGCTTTTGCTCGATAGTAACTTTGATCGTAATCGTGGTTCGTTTCATTTACGTCTAGCCATCTCACCTTCTCTACAGTAATACTTTAGTATAAAAAAGTAGTAAAAAGTGTTACCTAATAAAACAAATATTAAGAAATTAATAATTGCTCAGGTTGAACAAATATCCTGAAGGGAACCTGTAACGATTTGATCATAAAGATTGTTGATAAGCATAAACAAAATGCCATGAATCGATCAGTGATTTGAGGCAACAGTCTATAGCTAGTCATCGGTGGCAGTCGTCTATTTTAGAATTTGCCGTCACTCAATCCCTATCAAATTAATAAGCCATCTAAATGTTCCCCTAGAACCCAGCATTTTACCTATTAAAGATTAAATTTTGCAGTAGTCTGATAATGTTATGGCTTATAAACTTTCACAAAGCTGTACTGGGTGTGATACCTGTCGCTCCCAATGTCCAACGGGTGCAATCAAAATCAAGGATAACCAGACGTGGATTGATCCAAATCTGTGTAACAACTGTGAAGGGTATTATCCCGAACCTCAATGCGTGATTCACTGTCCCATCAGTTCTCCAGTTCCCTCTCAAGGAAAAAAGGGACGATACAAGCTCAATGAAAGGACTCCCACCAGTCCCGACTTATTTGCCAATGACAAAACCAATCCATTTGCCTCTTCCATCGTCATCTGGGAAGCGTGCAACCTATTGGCACAGGGACTTTCCCTTCTTTGGCACACTGATGCTTCCGGAAAACTCTGTTATCAGCGACAGGTTAGTCAAGGTAAATGTAAAGTAGACTTCTGCCTAACCGATACATTCGATACAGACTCAACTGAAGCTTTATCCGCTGACGAAGCACAGGCGACTCTTGAGGCGATGGATATCAAAGCCACCTGTCTCCATCTCATTTATGCTGCATACGCGACAGCATTGGAAAAACCTTGGCAAGAAGAGTTTACCCTCAACGATGTGCAAATTGAGAACTATTTGGGATTAGAGAAACGCACAGATTTGAGTAAAGCGGCTAAATTAAGTTTGATCAAACATCTTGCCCAGCAGCCCTGCAAAATTAGCATCGGCGCTCATTGGTCAAAGCAAGGTAAAGTTCCAGAATTTAGTATTCCCCAAAGCCGTTTGTGGCATCTACAGCCAATTGAACATCATTTTCAGGAAGACGAACAAGGATACAAACATTTAGTTGGTTTAACCTTTCGGGTTAGGGCTGGGATTTGGGCAAAGTATTTCTTAAATCGGCAAGGCTGTCAAAACCGAACCGCTTTCTATCAGTATGGCAATCTGCCTCAATCCTTACTCAGCGCCGTGATGAGTAACTGGCAACATCATGAAGGGGCGACGCGGATGATGTTGTGGCTGCTGTTTAAAACCAGAATCGGCAAGCGACAGCGGATTACTGTACCCACATTAATGCGAGTAGCTTATGGTGAGGACAAACTCCTGCGGGCGTCTTCCCAACGAGATGAACGGAAACGTCTGGTGCGGACATTTGAAACTGATTTAGAGGTTCTCAGTCATTATGGACTTAAACCTGTGTTTGATCCGGTGACGTATTTACCAGAGATTCAACCTATGTGGGCGAAATTAGGGGATCTCCCCGACGATGCTGATGCGGCGTTAGAGTTTTGGATTCAAGATGGAAATAGTAAGAGGCGGTTAACCGATGCAGCGCCCCGTGGGAAATGGAATCTGTTAATGAAAGCCCGGATTTTATGGTTTGAACTGAAGGCAGAATGGGAACATGCGCTGACTACCGTTGAGCCGAACAAGGTACGATTGACAAAACGCAAAACTAAATCCCATTCATCGCCTGTACTTTCGGGCGCAGATATTATTGCGGCGAGAAAACATAACCAACTCAGTCAACGAGACTTGGCGCAATTGACGGGTAAAAGCCAAAGCTGGATTCGGGATATTGAAAAGGGACGTTTTCAGATTAAATTAGAAGACCAACGACTGTTGCAGAAAGTGCTGGGTTTGGCTGAGTTGAGTTCTGGATAATAGTTCAGGGATAGCACAGTTGTAGAGACGTTGCATGCAACGTCTCTATCATGATGGGTTCTTATTTATAGTGGTAGGTGGGCATTGCCCACCCTACATATAAGCTTAATTATCAAGTAGGAATTGAAGCCACGCGATCGCATCCAATTGTTCCCCGATTTCTTGTATCATTATCCTATCCCTCTCATTGTATTTAATTAGGTTCGTAGTCAGGGCTTTAGCCCTCTCCAGCTATGCGTTAAAGCACTAAAGTGCTTACTACAAATAAAGCCCTATTTTAGTTGGGTCACGCCGCCATCGTGCGTTAGCGGAGCGTAACGCACCATTGCTATAACTGACCAGCTAGCGAAATCAAAGGTCAAGTCAGGGCGGGTTTAGTCACATTTGGGTGTAACCAAAAAGATAATAGTGAAACCCGCCCCTACACAGACGCCAGGTTCTTTTACTCAGAACGCCGATCAATCAGGACTTCACCCCCATCGCGATTTAGTTTCAATTGAATCACTCCCTGAAATTCAGACTTAATCACCCAGTAACTGACAGTTCCCAGAACCACAGGTGTCAGCAGAATATGCAAGGCAAAAATGATTTTAGCAGCACTCAAGTTTGTTTGTTTAGTCATCTGAATTAACCTTTTAACTCAACTGCTTCTTACTATCGCCGTTGCAATTAAGAGATTACGCTGAAACTTAGGCTAACATGGCTAACATAGCCTAACATTCGTCTCATGCAACCGCTACCCCAGGACTTTTTGACCAAACTCGCTCGCCTCCATGAGCTTTCCCCGGAACAGGAAGAGGCATTTGTGGCACGTTTCAGTCGTCAGGGGGATGTAGACGCGATCGCGGAATCTCTTCATATCTCTCCGGGTGCCTTTCGCACTCGCATGAGTGGTGTCTATAAAAGGTTCAGCATTGGTGGTAAGAGTCCAAATAAGGTTCCGAAACTGAATCATTTTCTCATCCAGAAGTATCAAGCCTCGAATCCCACTTCAACTCCTCAGACTCCTACTCATGAGTTAGAGATTGATACCCTGGTGCAAGAAATACGCCAGAAAATCAAACCCAGCATTCAAAAGGATTGTGGCACAATGAAAGTGCTGGACATGACTCAACTTATTGGGTTGAAGGATATTTATACCAAAGTCAATATTCTAGAAAAAGTCATTGGGCGTAGGCGGTTAGGGATTAATGAATTGATGCAAGGTTGTAATCTAGACGTCGAAAGCTTTGACCGCCTAGGATTTGGAAAAGTAAAAGAGGAACGAATACCGGGACTAGAAGCCGTCCAAAAATATGACAAGTTGATGGTGTTAGGTAAACCGGGTGCGGGAAAAACAACGTTTCTCAACTATTTAGCGATTCAATGTACTAAATCTAAGGTTTTGACGGATAAAGTTCCTATTTTTATTACGCTTAAGCAATTTGCCGAAACTCAAAACCAGCCAAGTCTGACAACCTATATTAATCAAATATTCGATAACGGCAATGTTACAGAAAACCAAGTCTCTGCAATTCTTCAACACGGAAGAGGGTTAATTCTGCTGGATGGCTTAGATGAAGTTAGGGAAGAAGATGCTGATCGCGTCTTAACTCAGATTCAAGCCTTTACCGAAGACTATGATACTAACACCTTTATCATTACTTGTCGGATTGCTGCACGAGAGTATACCTTTGAAAAGTTCACAGACGTTGAGGTTGATGATTTTGACGATAAGCAGATTCGCACATTTGCTACCAAATGGTTTCAGGCTAAACAATCAGATTTAGCTGACTATTTTATAGAACAATTAGAAGATAACGAACCTATTAAAGAACTGGCAAGCAATCCACTGTTGTTGACGTTACTGTGTATAGAATTTGAAGATTCTGGAGAATTTCCAGCTAACCGTGCTGAATTGTACAGTCGAGCTATTCATACACTTTTGCGGAAATGGGATGCTAAACGGCGGATTGTACGAGAGCAGGTTTACAAGAAATTGTCAGTCCAGCGTAAAGAGGATTTATTGAGTGAAGTTGCTTTTGCTACCTTTGAGCAGGGAGAATATTTATTTAAGCAAAGAGATATTGAGCAGTATATTGCTGATTACATTCGCAATTTACCCGATGCTAAAACTGATCCAGATGCGTTGTTATTAGATAGTGAGGCAGTTTTAAAGTCGATTGAAGCCCAACATGGATTATTAGTCGAACGAGCCAGGGGTATTTATTCGTTTTCTCATCTGACGTTTCACGAGTATTTTACGGCAAAATGGTTTGTGTACCATGCTGATTGGCAAGGTTTAGTCGAGCATCTGACAGAGGTACGCTGGCGGGAAGTATTTATTATAGCCGTTGAGATGTCGCTAAATGCTAATGATTTGTTGATTTTAATGAAACAGCAAATTGATGCAATTATATTGGATGATGAACAGTTGTACCAGTATCTTCTAAGATGCGCCCCTAATAAAACCTTAAAAGGTGACGTTCAATACAATTCTTTAGTGGTTAGAGAATATTACGAGACTTGGACGTGGCTATTAAGTTTTAATAAAAATAAATGCTTCAACACTCCGCAGATAAATGTGCTGCGACGGTACTACCAAGCGAATAAACTACTAATGGATTGTTTGAATAGTAGTTGTGCAGTATCTCCAGAAGTGCGCCAAGAGATTGAAAAAAACTTACTATTACCCATCCCTGAAATTGAGAAGCGAAAATCCCACGCCAACTGAACTCAACCCCATCACCCATTCCCTAATCAAAACTCAATCCTACTCGCAGAACTCTCTAATTTCATTTGAATAGCACTGATTGAAAGTACGCCCCGACACCCGCCCGGAGTTCAAACTCCGGGCTAAAAGCTCAAGTCCACTAAAGTGGACTAAAACTCTTAATCCGAATGGTACTAACTTAACTCTAATAGATAGTGTCTATCCTATGACATAGCAAGAGTTCCGGCGATTCCAAAAGGCTTAAGTTAGTGCCATTATTCTTAGTCCAGTCAGCTTTAGCTGACTTTCGCTTTGAGCCTTGGGTTTAAACCCAAGGCGGTTGATGAGACTTACCCCCAAACCCCTCTGCGAACCTCTGCGCTTTCCCTCTGCGCCCCTCTGCGTTTCCCTTACTACCCGCAAGTAACCCCAATCAATCAACCAATCGCACATCCACCTGCTCCCCAGTTGTCAATCCGTACTCATAACCACTATGATTTAGCCGTAAGCGAAAACGCCAACGATACGTCAAATCAGATACAGCACCGAGAGAAATTTTATGGTAAGCGTTCACTGCCAACAATAAAGAGGACGAGAAGACAGTACCCTTTATCTATGCAACAGGCAGACAGAACAGAACAACCGCACTTGAAAAATTCTAACCTTAACTGCCAAAATGCCAGCAAACGCTTAGAGAGGAGACAACTAGAATGCTAGAAGCCTATCGCCAACACGTTGCAGAACGCGCCGAACTCGGCATTCCCCCCCTACCCCTAGACGCCAAGCAAACCACTGAACTGTGTGAACTGCTGAAAAACCCGCCACCGGGGGAAAAAGAAACCCTAATGCACCTAATTCGCGATCGCGTTCCTCCGGGTGTTGACGAAGCCGCCTATATCAAAGCAGGCTTCCTCACCGCCATTGCCAAAGGCGAAATCACCAGTCCCCTAATCAGTCACCAAGGCGCCGTAGACCTTTTGGGGACAATGGTAGGCGGTTACAACGTCCAATCCCTAGTCGATTTACTCAAATCCCCTGACAACCCCTTAGCATCAGAAGCCGCCGTCGAACTGAGTAAAATCACCTTGGTGTATGATACCTTCAACGATGTCCTCGCCCTCTCAGATGTCAATCCCTACGCCAAACAGGTCATTGATGCTTGGGCAGAAGCCGATTGGTTTATCCGCCGTGCTAAACTCCCCAAAGCCATCACCGTCACCGTATTCAAAGTACCGGGAGAAACCAACACCGATGATCTCTCCCCCGCCACCCACGCCACCACCCGCCCGGATATCCCCCTACACGCCTTGGCGATGCTAGAATCCCGGATGCCGGATGGGTTAGAAACCATTGCCAAGCTGAAAGAAAAAGGCTATCCTGTGGCTTACGTTGGGGATGTTGTCGGTACAGGTTCCTCCCGTAAATCAGCGATTAACTCCGTACTTTGGCATATTGGGGAAGATATTCCCTACGTTCCCAATAAACGCGCAGGCGGGTATATTTTAGGAAGTGCGATCGCGCCCATCTTCTTCAACACTGCCGAAGACTCCGGGGCATTACCCATCGAGTGCGATGTCACCCAGATGGAAACCGGAATGGTAATTACCATCCACCCCTACAAAGGCGAAATCACCAACGAAGCCGGAGAGGTCATTTCCACCTTTAAACTCAAACCCGAAACCATCCTCGATGAAGTCCGCGCCGGTGGGCGTATTCCCCTGTTAATCGGGCGGAGTCTCACCGATAAAACCCGTGAGGCTTTGGGATTAGCCCCCAGCACCCTCTTCACTCGTCCCACAATGCCAGAGGATAGTGATAAAGGCTTTACCTTGGCACAGAAAATGGTGGGCAAAGCCTGCGGATTACCCGGAGTGCGCCCCGGAACCTCCTGCGAACCCTTAATGACCACCGTTGGTTCCCAAGATACCACCGGTCCAATGACACGGGACGAACTCAAAGAACTCGCCTGTCTGGGATTCAGCGCCGATTTAGTCATGCAGAGTTTCTGCCATACCGCCGCCTATCCCAAACCCGTGGATATCACCACCCACAAAGAACTCCCCAACTTCTTCTCCACTCGCGGTGGTGTCGCCTTGCGTCCAGGGGATGGGATTATTCACTCCTGGTTAAACCGGATGTTATTACCCGATACCGTAGGCACCGGTGGCGACTCCCACACCCGATTCCCCCTAGGCATATCCTTCCCCGCCGGTTCTGGGTTAGTCGCATTTGCAGCGGCTTTGGGGGCTATGCCATTAGATATGCCCGAATCCGTATTAGTCCGGTTTACGGGTGAATTGCAACCGGGAGTCACCCTGCGGGATATTGTCAATGCGATTCCTTATGTAGCGATTCAACAAAGCAAATTAACCGTTGCTAAAGAGAATAAGAAAAACGTCTTCTCTGGACGGATTATGGAGATGGAAGGCTTACCCGATTTAAAAGTTGAACAAGCCTTTGAACTCACTGATGCCACAGCAGAACGGTCTTGTGCTGGCTCAACCATTAAGCTGGGTAAAGAAACGATTTCCGAGTATCTGCGTTCCAATATTGCTCTATTGAAAAATATGGCAGCGCGAGGCTATCAAGATGCTCGTACCATTATGCGCCGTGTGGCTAAAATGGAGCAATGGTTGGCAAATCCGGAGTTAATGTCTGCGGATGCCGATGCTGAGTATGCCGATATTATCGAAGTCAATTTGAACGAAATCACAGAACCCATTGTCGCCGCACCCAATGACCCAGATAATGTCAAATTAATGTCCGAATGTGCCGGAGACAAAATTGATGAGGTGTTTATTGGGTCTTGCATGACCAATATCGGACATTATCGCGCGGCTGCCAAAGTCTTAGAAGGTGCAGGAAAGGTAAAAGTGCGCCTCTGGATTTGTCCGCCTACCCGAATGGATGAAAAGCAACTGCGGGAAGAAGGGATTTATGATACCTTTGCCGCTGCGGATGCACGGACAGAAATGCCAGGATGTTCTCTATGTATGGGAAATCAGGCGCGAGTTGAAGATGAGGCGACGGTATTTTCAACCTCGACTCGAAATTTCAATAATCGCATGGGCAAAGGTGCGCGAGTGTATTTAGGTTCTGCGGAATTAGCCGCCGTTTGTGCGCTGTTGGGACGGATTCCCACAGTTGAGGAATATACGGCGATTGTGACGGAGAAATTGAATCCCTTTTCTGGTGATTTGTATCGGTATTTGAATTTCGATCAAATTGCTGGGTTTGAGGATGAAGGACGAGTGATTCCGTTGGAAGAAATGCCCAAGATTGAGGATATTTTGGGGATGCCGACAGCGGCGCGATAGGTAAAAAACCTAACCCCCTAACCCCCTTCCCTTCAAGGGAAGGGGGAACAAGCGATAAAGTAGTACATCGGCAATGTTAAAATTGTGGGTAAATTTTTTCTGGATAGCTACTCTCATAAGGGTTTGGCGAAAATACTTGACCAACGTTTTAACCTTGCCAGTGTAGTAGGGTGGGCAATGCCCACCTAAATTGTTGTTTAATTTTTATAAAGTATGCTATTGGAATTAAAGCGATTTAATATACCACCCGGTCATAAAGTCTTTCTAGAGGATGTAAGCTGGCAAGAATTTGAAACTATTTTAGAAGAGTTAGGAGAACATCGGGCGTCAAGAGTCGCCTATGAGAACGGACTATTAGAAATTATGACGCCCTTACCAGAGCATGAAACCAGGAAGCTCTTTATCAGTAACTTTATTGAAATTCTCCTGGAAGAACTAGATATTGATTTTTATCCGCTTGGTTCTACTACCTTTAAAAATGGGGATATGCTCAAAGGCATAGAACCCGATAACTGCTTTTATATTCAAAATGAAGCCGCAGTAAGAGGAAAAGAACGATTAGACTTATCCGTTGATCCCCCTCCAGACTTAGCTTTAGAGATAGATGTAACGTCTCGCACTCATCCGAGTATTTATGAAGCTTTAGGAGTGCCTGAGCTTTGGCGATTTGAGAAGGGCAAGTTACAGATTAATGTATTACAGGATGGGCAGTATATCGAGTCAGGGTTTAGTCCGATTTTTCCTAACCTACCACTTGTTGAGGTAATTCCCCAATATTTGAGCCAGGTAAAGACTGAGGGTAGGAATAAGACGATGAGAGCTTTTCGAGCTTGGGTACGGGAACAAATTACAGGAGCATAACATTTCAGTGGGTTGTTAAGGTAGGGAAAGATGAAGTCAAGGAGAAAACCATGCCTGAGCAAGACTTAAGTAATGTAGCCAACACACCAAGTACCGAAAGCAGTTCCCAAGAAGACAACTCTGCTGTAAGCGACAATCACGTTTTAGCCAAGCTCATTCTTGAAATTCAGCAAACGCCAGAAGAGTATTTACCGAACTTACTGCAAATCGTGCGCCTATTCCGTGAAAGCATCACCATGAAACCAGTGCGATCGCAGGCTTCAGTTAAGGCGATAGATGAAATAAAAAATCCTGATCCTGTAAAGAAATCAGTACGACAGATTGCGCTGAGTGAATTGCTTAGGCAATGGGAAGAAGAGGGAGATGAACAGGAGCAAACAGAAACTGCTGAAATTCTCCGTAAGGCACTAGAAGAAGATCCGGTATTTATCTAAACCATTCTATGAGCAGAATAGTATTGCTAGATTCTGGTCTTTTAGGAATGGTGACAACTCCTAAAGCTAAATCTCCTATATATCAAGAATGTAAACGTTGCTTTGATTCTTTGGAACCAAAGGGCTACACAGTAATATTGCCAGAAATCGCAGACTACGAAGTTCGGCGTGAATTGCTTCGCGCAGGTAAGGTGGCAGGTATCAGGCGACTAGATCAACTCAAAGCTGTACTTACCTACCATCCCATTACTACAGCAGTAATGCTCAAAGCGGCTGAACTTTGGGCAGAAGCACGAAGGAGAGGAAAACCAACGGCAGATTCCAAAGCACTCGATGGGGATGTGATTTTGGCGGCTCAGGCTATATTGGTGGAAGAGGAGGGGAATGATGTGATAGTTGCTACAACTAATGTGAGGCATCTGTCTCAGTTCGTTGATGCCCGTGAATGGCGACTAATTCAGTAATGTTTTTGTAAAGGTAGTGAAATATGGCATTTAAGTAGAAGTTTATCGAATTCGGATTCGAGAGTAAAAGCTTAACGCGATCGCGTTCTGTCTGCACGGGAACTGCGATTGCTGCGAATTAAAAATGAAGACGTGAGACAGAATATCCATAGTGTCTTAGGGCGTATTTCTCAAGTTTGTGGAGAAACATAACAACATCACCTCCCCTTATTCCCCTTTTAGATCTCCTTTAATGTTCCAAAAGTGACCAAAGAGAGTTATACTGATGAAGTCTGTGACAGGCGAGCTTCACGCCTTTATCGTCTTTCCATAAAGCGGTAAATCAGGCGACAAATAAAGAAGTAGCTGACTACAGGGCAGTAGATACACTCGTAACCAGTCATCCAAGAATGGAAGAAGGGATGGATGAAGTAGAATACGTTCGCAAGCACAATATTAAATATCTTTACCACATGACAGCTATCAGTAATCTTCGCTCCATATTAGAACATGGATTGCTGTCACACAAGGAAGCTCACCGCCTTGGATTAGTCATGATGGATATTTCTGATCCAGAAGTTCAAAGACGCAGAGATGATAAAAAAGATACTATTTATAATAGGTTTTTACATAATTATGTGCCTCTATACTTTTCTCCAAGAAATCCAATGCTGTACCGAAGAAGAGAGATACAGGAAAATATCGTGATTCTCGGGATTAAGCCTGATGTAATTTTTAAAGCTAATACTGTTTTCTCAGATGGCAATGCAGCATCGAAAGGCACAATTTTTTATAATGATGTAGCCATGCTTGATAATCTTCGTTGGAACATTATTAATGCCTTAAACTGGTCGGATTTTCCAGATGGAAGACGTATCAAGTGTGCTGAGGTGCTAGTATACCCTAAACTAGATGTTAAAAATATTGTTAGTATATTATGTTACTCAGGCAATCAACTTTCGACTATCCATGAAACTATAAAATATTTCCGGGCAATACCCCGTTCTCTTACTATTTCAGTACAGGTAAAACCAGAACTATTTTTCTGAGGATTTCCAATGATTAAGTACACTGACACTACCGTTTTTAATGTAGGAGTACAAACAATTGTCAACACAGTTAATTGTGTAGGTGTTATGGGAGCAGGACTGGCGCTGGAGTGTCAGTTACGCTTTCCAGAAATGTATCAGGATTATGTAGAACGCTGTAAGCGAAAAGCTGTCAAAGTTGGTAGACCCTATCTTTATCGGGGATATGGAACACCATGGATTATGAATTTTCCTACCAAAAACCATTGGAAATATCCGTCAAAAATTGAATGGATACAACAAGGATTATATTATTTTAGGCAAAACTATGATCGGGGTGGAATTACATCAATTGCATTTCCTAAACTAGGGTGTGAAAATGGTGGTCTTAATTGGAATGATGTGAAAGCTGTAATTGAAGCAACTCTCCAAGAGATTAACATAGATGTGTATATATGCCTTGATCAAGAATCAGAAGCCAGTGGAATAGAAGGCATTATGACCGACTTGGTGAATAATAAGCAGGATTGCTTCTGGATTTCTGCATTGGGAATTAGAGAGGACATTGCGACCAAAATATTAGATTCACTGCCTATCAGACGATTTCGAGAATTAAGAAGAATTGCGGGTGTGGGAAAGCAAACTTATAACGAAGTCTTCAAATTTTTGTATTCAATTGCTGTAAAATATAATTCTGAAGTGTATCAGGATACTGATGCACTAGAAAAAAATCAATCAATCGCTGATACATTTGAGGTAGTGCAAGTTGCCGCAAAAGAGCCTGTTATACACAATCAGGTTAATGGCGAAAATACCGAAACAGAGTGTACTATCTCGGCTCCGGAAGCCAAAACTAAGCTAGCGGTGGATACTAACCAACGCAATCACGTAATGTTCTTGCTTAAAGAGCGTCTAGGCTTAGAAGAAAGTGATTTATGTAAGCTGAAATGGTGTGAATTCAAAAATCATGAAGACAAAGAGCAAGTGACGTTATTTGGTAAAGTAATTCCAGCGTCATTATGGCAAGAAATTAAATCTATTCGTGGAGATTCAGAATTAAATGATCTAGTCTTTCGCAAGGGTACAGGGGGTCAGTTATCAACTTCATATGTTAAAAAAATTATGCGTGATGCAGCTAATAATACTGGAGAGCTTGATGTGAAGAGTTCTCAACAGCCAAAAGCTCCAACCAAAGAAACACAGCTAGAGCTTGATTTAGTTTACTGAAAATTATTTGAACTATAGGTGGCTATGAGAAAGGGTGACACTCTCTTTGCCTTTCACCCCCCATTTTTAAGGGCGCATCGCTATGCGCCCCTACGATGGTGTCAAGAGAATTAACTAGCGATCGCACTCACCCATCCAGAACATGCGATCGCCTCCCCTCATCCTCCAATAACCGCTTTTTGCGCCGTTGTTAGAGACACAGATACCGTTTCCTCATCCGGTTGCGGGTCAAATACCACGACAAACGACCCATGGGGTATAAGCTGACGCAGACACCCCAAGTGACCGTCCGCATCAGACCGACTGCGAAACCGACCCACGATAGTTCGTTGCATATTGGGTAGGAGTTGAGCGATCGCCCAGGGAGTTAGTCGCTCTCGGTAAGTGATTTGATTGAAATTGTATGGCATGATTAGATTATCCGTAAGGAACAAAGGAAAGGGCGTTAGTCAGTCTCTTGGCGGGGATGTACTAACGCTTTTTCTTTTCTGATTAAAGAGCAATACACAACATTTGTCAATTGTCAATACTTGACGCTAAGTTTTAACGCTACTTTAGTGGGAACATTCAGTCAAAGAGTCGATGCTAGAAGAAACACAGCCGTGATGTTTAGGAAGTGCGATCGCACCTTACCCTCCCAAACTCTAGGATTGAGACAGGGCGCGTAGGATGGAGTGTTCCCTACCTTACTGGTAGAAGCAAGATAAAATATCTACAAAGCAGCAAACCGCTACTATATGGTGCATCCCCTTCTCGACCAACGCGATATTTTGCAAGTCCTGTTCCATCCCAAACCGGATACAACGGGTAAGCCGCGATCGCCAAATATCTATCTCATTGACGTTGAAGTCGAACCGAGACTCTTTCTCAGAGGACGATTGTACCCAGCCGCCAGCAATTCGCCGGCTATTCTATTTTTTCATGGCAACGGTGAGATTGCGGCTGAATACGATAGCATCGCCAAAATTTTCACTGTCTTGGGCATTACCATGATGGTGATTGACTATCGGGGCTATGGTAAAAGTGATGGGACATCCACCGCCTCTAATCTCCTGGCTGATTCCCTCAAGGTATTCGCTGCTTTTGGTAAAATCTTAACGGCGCATCAACTGTTTCCCCAACGACTTTACGTGATGGGGCGCAGCCTGGGTAGTGTCCCCGCCATTGCTGTTGCCGATCGCGCTCAAGATAAATTAGCCGGACTGATTATTGATAGTGGCTTTGCCGATACCTTCGCCCTGCTCAAACGCCTTAGCTGGCGGGGTAGAGGTAATGAGGATGAGCGTTTGGGATTTGGTAATACCGAAAAAATCAGCCGCATTTCTATACCAACGTTGATTATTCATGGTGAGAAAGATTCCTTAATTCCTCTCCAACAAGGAGAAAAACTATACAACTCTTGTGCCGCCCCAAATAAGCAGTTGATCCGGATTAAAAATGCCGGTCACAACACCTTGATCCGCATGGGGGTGTGGCAATACTTTGAAGCGATCCAGAAATTTGTCCTCGGTAAATTAGTTTTAGACGAAGCCTCACTATTGCAGTTACTATTACGTCCCCGCCTGAATAATCAGATTACGCCCCTCGAACTCTACCCAGTGGCTGTCGCTGTTGACTCTCAGGTCAAAGTTCGAGGAATCCTCTACCCAGCAGCAACTGATGCACCTGTTATTCTCTATTTCCCTAATATTAATGAGTTAGCCGCCGATTGTAATTCTATTGCCAAGTTATATCGGCGGATTGGAGTCACACTGCTGGTTTTTGATTACCGGGGTAATGGTGCCAGCGAGGGTCAAGCAACAGTGAATAATGTGTTAACTGATGCGGTAACTATCTTTAATCAGGTTGGTGATATTTTGCAGTCAAAAGGGCTTTCCCAAGAGCGACTCTATGTTCTAGGGCGAAGTTTGGGAAGTGCCGCCGCGATCGAAGTGTCAAGGCAAGCCGAAACTCAACTGGCGGGGTTAATTATTGAAAGTGGTTTTGCCCAGCAGTTTCCTCAATTGTCTTATCTGAATACCTCGGCGGGAGAAGTAGGGGTGAATGGCGATATTTTTGGCAATCTGCGGAAGATGGGAGAAATCACTATCCCAACTCTAATTATTCATGGAAGAAAAGATACAGTAATTCCCGTTGCTGAAGGGCAAGAACTCTACTACTACTGTGCGGCACAAGACAAAAAGCTGGTGCTGATTGAAAATGCGGGTCACAATATCAGAATCTCTCTGGAACACAACCAGTTTTTTCATGCCATTCAGAGATTTGTCGGCAATTCAGAGCAATAATGGGTAGGTCAAAAAAATAGAGGCACGGCATTGCCGTACCCCTACTTGAAACCAGAAGCGCTAACGCACAGGTGGCGGAACCTCTAACCCCACGCGATCGCGTCTAATTCTACCTCTAACCCTAGGCGATTCCTATGTCTATTGATTCTATTTCATCACTTATAGTTTTAATCCAAGTATGAACTTTATCAATCCCAAAACCGACTACGCCTTCAAGAAAATATTTGGTTCTGCTGAAAGTAAAGACATTCTGATCAGTTTTCTGAATGCCTTGATTTATGACGGTAACCCTACCATTGAAGACCTAGACATCATCAATCCCAATTTACCGCCAAAAATTGAAGGATTAAAAGACACGTATCTCGATGTTAAAGCAAAACTCAACAACGGCACCTTGGTGATCATCGAAATGCAAGTCCTGAATGTGCAATCCTTTGGCAAGAGAGTCTTATTCAACGCCGCCAAAACCTATGCCTTTCAACTGCAAAAGGGAGAAGGCTACCGAATGCTTAAACCCGTTATCGCTCTAACCCTAACAGATTTTGAGATGTTTCCCCATCGCCATTCGTTTACCTCTCGCTTCGTTTATCGAGAAGTATCCGATGGTTACGTGTATCCCGAAAACGATATTGAACTGGTGTTCATTGAATTGCCAAAGTTTACCAAAGACATCGAACAACTGGAAACCATTACTGATAAATGGATTTACTTTATCAAATCAGCACGCTCTCTTGATCAGGTTCCCACCAATATGGACAACATTCCGGAACTTCACCGAGCCTTTGAAATCGCCAACCAAGCTAACCTCAGCCGTGATGAACTCGAAGATTTTGAGCGTCGAGAAATGTTTATTTATGATCAGCAAGGAGCGGTTGCTCTCGGTCGCGAAGAAGGGATGCAACAAGGGATACAACAAGGTCGAGAAGAAGAAAAACGTACAATTGCGGAGAAATTAATCCCTCAAATGGATGATGAAGCAATAGCTGCAACAACAGGATTAAATCTAGAAACTGTGCGAGAGTTGCGCGAGGAAATTCAGTAAATCTTGAGTTTGTATAAACAAAGTGTAAGTTGGAGGGGCGACCCGTTTGCATTAATTAACAACTTTACTCCACATAATTTACTATGGTCACCCTTTTCTCTTAGGCTAGCAAGAACTGTCAAAAAAATAGAGGTACGGTAATACCGTACCCCTACCTCAAATTCAACCCAGCAGCGCTAACGCACCGGAGGCGGAACCTCTAACCCCACGCGATCGCGTCCTCCAATTTTCGGCGCTACCATCGATACTGTAGGCGGATTTCCTTCAGCCAACGTCGGTACCGAACCGCGCAACCGGGCGGTTAACTGCTGCGTCGTCGAGTCATACATCTGCGTGACTAGCTTGGGATACAAGCCAATGCCAATAATCGGCACCAGCAAACAAGCGATAATAAACACCTCACGCGGTTCCGCATCCTGCAAAACCTCGTGTTCCACCAGTTCCTTATTTTCCGAACCGTAGAAGATTTCCCGCAGATTTGACAGCAGATAAATCGGCGTGAGAATTACTCCAACGGCTGCCAAAAAGACCACGATTACCTTAAATGTGGAATTGTAGGCATCCGAGGTAGCAAATCCGACAAACACCATTAACTCTGCCACAAAGCCACTCATCCCCGGTAACGCCAGAGACGCCATGGAACAAGTCGTCCACATGGCAAAAATCTTCCGCATCCGTTGACCCACGCCCCCCATTTCATCCAACATCAGGGTATGGGTTCGGTCATAGGTTGCCCCGACTAAGAAGAACAGACTCGCACCAATTAAACCGTGGGACACCATTTGCAACACCGCCCCACTCAAACCCAAGTCGGTAAATGAGCCAATCCCGATTAAGACAAAGCCCATGTGGGAAATCGAGGAATAGGCAATCTTGCGCTTGAGATTACGTTGGGCAAAAGAGGTTAATGCCGCATAAACGATATTCACCACCCCCAAAATTACCAACACTGGGGCAAAATAGGCATGGGCATCGGGTAACATCCCGGCATTCATGCGAATTAGGGCATATCCGCCCATCTTCAACAGAATCCCCGCTAGCAACATGTGAACCGGGGCGGTGGCTTCTCCATGGGCATCGGGTAACCAAGTATGTAAGGGGAAAATCGGTAACTTCACCCCATAAGAAATCAGAAACGCCGCATACAGCAACAGTTCCAGATTTAGGGCATAATCCTTTAAAGCTAGCGATCGCATATCAAAGGTGACAGTATCCCCATAGAATGCCATCGCCAACGCCGCGATCAAAATAAACAGCGATCCTCCTGCCGTATACAGAATAAACTTCGTTGCCGCATACAGCCGCTTTTTGCCGCCCCAAATCGAAAGCAGCAAATAAACCGGAATTAACTCCAGTTCCCACGCTAGGAAAAACAACAGCATATCCTGAACCGCAAACACGGCAATCTGACCGCCGTACATTGCCAGCATCAGGAAGTAAAACAGCTTAGGCTTCAGGGTTACGGGCCAAGCCGCGAGGATTGCCAACGTCGTCATAAACCCCGTTAACAATACCAAAGGCATCGATAAGCCATCCACCCCTACCGACCAATTCAAGTCTAGGGTGGGCACCCAAGCATACTTCTCAACCAGTTGCAGTCCCGGATTGGCAAAATCATACTTTGTGACGAAGGCACAAACTATCAACGTAAAATCAATCAGCCCAATAATCAGGGCATACCAGCGTTCCCAGACGCCATTCTTCTCCGGCAATAATGGAATGCCGACAGAAGCGACGATGGGAAACAGAATAATTACAGTTAACCAAGGAAAATCAGTCATTAGTTCATGGTTCATGGTTCATAGTTTATGGTTTATTGTTCATAGTGTATGGTTAGAACTCAAAACCCGGTTCCCTCAAAGGTCGTGAAGGGTCAAAACCATGCCCTCAAAGGTCGTGAAGGGTCAAGTCAGGGCGGGTGCGATTCACATTTGTTGTGAGGTAAGAAACGATAGGAGTCAAACCCGCCCCTACCAAATTATCAAGACAACCCAGAAACAATCACAAAACCGAGAACTGCCCCAAAGACAATTAGCGCATAGAATTGAGCGCGACCGTTTTCGAGATATTTGAGTCCTTCACCACTGATCAGGGCAACTAAACCGGTTAAATTAACCGCACCATCGACCACACGGTAGTCTACTTCCATCACCTGGCGGGCTAGGCGACGACTTCCCTGTACGAACAGCCGATTATAAAGATCATCGAAATACCACTTGTTGAGAGAAAACTTGTAAAGCGGTGTAAAGTTTTTCGCGATCGCGGCGGGGTCAATTTGACGCATCCGGTACATCAGCGATGCTACGGTAATGCCAATTAGGGCAATCCCCACTGAGGAACCTGCCATAACCACAAACTCACTCCAGTTAAACGCCGCTTCATGACTCACCACTTCCGCCACGGTTTCTCCAGGGGCGTGGATAAATTCCTCAAAGTAGTTGTCAAAGGGCATCCCCACCAGACCAATCAGCGTTGAGGGGACAGCGAGTAACAGTAAGGGTAAGGTCATGGTTAAAGGGGATTCATGGGGAGACTCACTATGCCCATGGTCATGATCCTCAGCCTCTAATTCCCGCCTATCCATGGCACCAGGTCCAAAAGCGGGTGCAGGTTCAGCCACTGCCCCTTTAATTTGCTCCTTAATACTGGTGATATTACCTCGGAAATCGCCCTCAAAGGTCATGAAATACATGCGGAACATATAGAAGGCAGTAAGTCCAGCCGTCAGCCAACCGACAACCCACAGTCCTGGAGAAGCGTTAAAGGCACTGCCTAAGATTTCATCCTTTGACCAGAATCCAGCAAAGGGAGGAATCCCAGAAATTGCCAGAGTGCCAATTAAAAACGTCAGGGAGGTAATCGGCATATACTTCCGCAATCCTCCCATCAGCCGCATATCTTGGGCTAAATCCGGATCATGACCGACCACGGCTTCCATACCATGAATCACAGAACCGGAACAGAGGAAGAGCATGGCTTTAAAATAAGCGTGGGTCATCAGGTGGAATAACCCGGCACTGTATGCCCCAATCCCCATTGCCATGACCATGTAGCCCAACTGGGAGATGGTTGAATAAGCCAGACCCTTTTTGATGTCATTTTGGGTCAGGGCGATGGTTGCCCCTAAAAAGGCGGTAAATCCTCCCGTCCAGGCAATAACTGTCATCGCCACAGGGATATTTTCAAACACGGGGTACATGCGGGCAATCAGAAATACCCCAGCCGCAACCATAGTGGCGGCGTGAATCAGTGCGGAAATTGGGGTAGGACCTTCCATCGCGTCAGGAAGCCAAACATGCAAGGGAAATTGAGCAGATTTGGCAACCGGTCCTAAAAAGACTAATACGGCAAACAGGGCGGCGAGTCCGGTGCTAATATAACCGGATTCGACAAAGGCTTCCAGGTGGGCGCCCATGACATCAAACTCGAAGCTACCGGTTGCCCAGTACAGCCCCAGAATACCCAAAAGGAGACCAAAGTCCCCCACCCGGTTAACGACAAAGGCTTTTTGACAAGCATCGGCGGCGGCTTTGCGATCGTACCAGAATCCGATGAGTAGGTACGAACACATGCCCACCAGTTCCCAGAAAATATAAACCTGTATTAGGTTGGGACTAATCACCAGACCCAACATCGAGGAACTAAACAGGCTCAAATAGGCATAGAAGCGCACATAACCGGGGTCGTGTGCCATGTAGCCGTCGGTATACACCATGACCAGAAATGCGACGGTAGTAACGACGACTAACATCAACGCCGTTAGGTTGTCGATGGTGTAACCCATCATTAGGTGGAAATTCCCTGCCGCCGCCCATTCCAGGGTACGGGTAAACGGTTCATGTCCGTGAAATTGACTCCAGAATATGGCAAACGACAGCACCATCGCCGCCCCCAGCAGGGAGACGACGAACACGGAGGATAACTTCCGTAGCTGATTTGTGGTTTTGTTGAATGAGATAAGCCCTAAGCCGACTAGCATTGCCCCTGCCAAGGGCAAGACCGGGATCAACCAGGCATATTGATAAAGCGATTCCATGGAAGACAGCTTACTTTAGATTTCTTTACTATTTTGACAAACCGTTAACAACTGTGACATATACCTATACAAAAAGAAAGTTGGCTCGGTGTGAGCCAACCTCAAGTAGAAATACTTATTCTATAAGGAAACTCTTGGGTTGATTAATTTTACTGATAGTGATACCTCAAAAACACGAATAGTTCAGTGCAGCGACCTTCAAATAACCACCCGTTAACCATAAGCCAAAAAGCAGATACCATAAACTTTACAGCATTGGAGCCTTCTGCCCTGGAACCTTCTGCCTTCTGCTTTTACTAGGCGGCTGATTGAGTTGCACTCTCTAAGGCGGTATGAGTTAAACTTTGCCCCATGGATGCTGAAAACTGTGATTGACTGTTCCCGATCAGGTTTTGAATCGCTAAGCGCAAGTCATCTCGTCCTTGAAAGCCTTCTAGTCGCTCCACTAACTGACCGTTCTCAAATAAGAGCAAGGTGGGTAAAGATTTGAGTTGATAGGCACTGGCAAGCCTAAGACTATTATCCGCATTCACCCGCACGACTTCAATCTGATCGCTCCATTCCTGCTGTACGTCCTCCAACATTGGCTGGATTAGGCGACACAGCCCACACCAAGGTGCCCAAAAATCAACCAGAACCATCTTGGAGTTTTCTAAAACGTATTGCTTAAACGTCTGCTCGTTCACCGACAACACCATGATCCCTCGAATTCTATTGGATTTTTACTCTAGCCTTGGGATCATGCTACATCGAATTGGGATTATTTGAACAATAAATCTACTAATTTTACCAATTTATTTGGGCAGTTGCTCGCATGAGTAGGGGATGCGCCCACCATAACAAGCCGACAAAGCCGATTACGCCTAGATAGGCGGGACGGATAAATTCATCCCATTTCAGGGTTTGGCGTCCTTGAATCAGAGCAAGGAAAGGAAAAACCGAGGTACGCTCTTTGACGGACTCAAAGGCTTCACCATAGCGCTTGGAAAGCCGTTGATCCCCATGCCAAACCCCAAAGCAATGGTGCAAAATTAATCCCACCGAGGTGAGTAGGGTGAAGCTGGTGCCAATCCAGAGGGTGTGAGCAATACACCAGATCACCTGTCCCACCATTTGCGGATGTCGGGTAATGCGAATAATCCCGGTTTCGTAGAGGTGAACTTGGGGTTTCTGGATAGCGGCGATTTCTAACAGGTTGAATGTCGCTGGGTACAGAAACAAAAAAGAAAGCGCCGAAAGCCACCAGACTAGGGGCTTGATCCCCGGAATTCCCTGCACCTGCCACAATTGAATCCCATCATAGCGGTGGTTGAAAAAGTAAATAATTAATACAACGGCAAGAGATAGGCTAACCAGAGCAAATAAAATTCGATAGAACCTCGCGCCAATGCGTTGTTCAGCCCAAGGTCGCAGTGCGGCTAGACCACTATGCGCGATCGCAAACCCCAAAAGTAGTCCAGCCATTACCCAATGACTGGATGTCACGTTAGTCAAGACCCCCATAAATCCTGATGTTGATTCATTGCACAATTCATCCTAGCAAGAATACTCAAAGAGTTGATCCCGTGTTGTGTTACTGTCGATTTCAGGCAGAGGTTTACATGTTCGTTTTTGGCAATCCAATTCATCGTTGACGTTAAATCCCATCTTCAACCCCCCTGGGATTGCCTGTTATTGCTCCTTTTTTGATGGTTTAGCTCCTATGTCTGACCTTCCTTTCACTCTCGATCAACTCCGCATTCTCAAAGCTATCGCTTCTGAGGGGAGTTTCAAACGTGCTGCTGATAGTTTGTACGTTTCCCAACCGGCTGTGAGTTTACAAGTGCAAAACTTGGAACGACAGCTTGATGTTCCCTTATTTGACCGAGGCGGGCGTCGCGCTCAATTGACAGAAGCCGGACACTTACTCCTAAGCTACGGTGAAAAAATCCTCACTCTTTGTCAGGAAACCTGTCGGGCGATTGAAGATTTACAGAATCTCCAGGGTGGAACGCTGATTGTGGGCGCCTCTCAAACCACGGGAACCTATCTCTTACCTCGGATGATTGGCTTGTTTCGACAGAAGTATCCCGATGTTTCAGTACAATTACAAGTCCACTCGACTCGCCGTACCTCTTGGTCTGTTTCCAATGGACAGGTCGATTTAGCCATCATTGGCGGTGAAGTACCCACGGAACTTCAAGAAACGCTACATATTATGCCCTATTCGGAAGACGAGTTGGCGCTCATTCTACCCGTCTTTCACCCCCTGGCAAAGGTGGGAACGGTGCATAAGGAGGACTTGTATAAGTTACAATTTATTGCCCTCGACTCCCAATCTACGATTCGTAAGGTAATTGACCACGTTCTCACGCGCTGCGATATTGATACCCGACGCCTGAAGATTGAGATGGAACTCAACTCAATTGAGGCAATTAAAAACGCGGTGCAATCTGGATTAGGGGCGGCTTTTGTGTCTATTTCAGCCATCGAAAAAGAATTGCAAATGGGTGTCTTGTACCGAGCAACGATAGAAGGCGTTGTGGTGAAGCGAATGTTGTCTTTAATCGTCAATCCCCATCGCTACCGTTCCAAAGCCGCCGAAGCATTCAGCCGGGAAATTTTGCCGCAGTTTGCGCCTCCAGGATGGCAAGAAAATCCACCCTCCTCAGCGCCAATAACGGCTCCTAAACTGAATTCGGCATCATCTCAACCTGCATCGTCTCAACCAACAGGTTAAGGACAGTTGAGCGAAGCGTTTGCGGTTGAAATTGCCAGAGTGTAGAGGTGTGAGAGTGCAGAAGTAAGAGCTACCTGTAGGGGTACAACATGTCTACCTGTAGGGGTACGACATGTCGTACCCCTACTAGGACTAGATTCGCCGCGTATGTTCTGATTGATCAATGGATAATTAATAATTGATAATTGACAATTGATTAATTGGGTCTAAGACCTCTTCGTTTACGAAGAAATCAAAAAAGATTTTCCTTAATTTCAATCCTCTTCTTTTAAGAAGAGGTCATTATCCATTCTTCATTATCCATTGTCAATTTGTGAATCAAGGCTATGAACAACGCGATTCAGAGGGAAACCATACGCCATTTTGTTTTGCGATCGCGTATAGTCTAAGATCGTACTATATCTCCCAGTAGCATGAATGTTGCAATTATCGGTTGCGGTTATGTCGGTAAAGCCGTTGCACACCACTGGCGTCAAGACTTGGGCTTAACTGTCACCGCAACCACAACCACTCCTGAGAAAGTGCCAACCCTAGAAAAAATTGCCCAGCGCGTTGTTGTGGTTAAAGGCAATGACGCAGAGGGGTTAAAATCAGTGGTGCAAAACCAGGATACTATTCTTTTAAGTGTAGGTGCATCTAGTGCTAATGCTTATCAAGACGCTTATCTAGAAACGGCGAAAACTCTAGTTTCTGTTCTCAAAGATACTCCAACAGTCACTCAATTAATTTATACAAGTAGCTATTCGGTTTATGGTGATCAAGGGGGAGATTGGATCACAGAAGAGTCTCCAGTTCAGCCAAGCACTCCAAATGGTAATATTTTAGCCGAAACTGAACAGGTATTGCTATCAGCCGCTTATTCAAATTTACAAGTTTGTATTCTCCGCCTAGGTGGAATTTACGGAGTGAATCGGGAATTAGTGAAGATATTTGGTCGATCTGCAGGAACCACTCGTCCAGGTAAGGGAGAGGATATCACCAATTGGATTCATCTGGATGATATTGTGGGAGCGATTGAATTTGCCCGTTCCCATCATCTGCAAGGGATTTATAACTTAGTCGATGATGCACGATTACCGTCACGGGAATTACTGGATCGATTGTTTGAGACGCACAATCTAGCCAAGGTATCCTGGGATACATCTGTATCCAGCATTCGTCCCTACAATGCGCGAGTGTCAAATCAAAAGATTAAAGTGGCTGGGTATCAGTTCATTCATCCAGAGATTATGTTCTAATTACCTGGCTCTTAAGAGTTTCCCGCTAACGCTAACGCAACGCTTTCGCTACCGCAACACTTTCCCATGACAGGTTAGAACGCAACTTGGTATTAAGTGCGATCGCTCTCAAGCTCAAGATAGATGATTATGGCGTGGATTGGAGTAATCCTGATAGAGGAAAAGCACAGAGAGTGAATCAAATGGCTTGTCTGCTATATGTTATAGAACTCCGTGAGTTGTTAATCTGGATCTGATACCCAGTGCGATCGCATCCAGACAAATTCTACAACCTCATGGTCAGTCCCAATACCGTCGTTTTACCCCAACCTCAACCTCACGTCATCCAGGGAACTTATCCCTTAAGTGTCGCGCCGATGATGGATCGAACAGATCGCCATTTTCGGTATTTTATGCGCCAGATTACCCGCCGCACTCTCCTCTATACCGAGATGGTTACCAGTGCAGCTATTATACATGGCGATCGCGAACACCTGTTGGGTTTTTCCTCCCAAGAGAAACCCTTGGTGTTGCAAGTGGGGGGAGATAATCCCCTAGAACTCGCCGAATGCGCCCGAATTGCCCAAGGGATGGGGTATGACCAGATTAATCTTAACGTAGGATGTCCGAGCGATCGCGTACAAAATGGTAACTTTGGTGCTTGTCTGATGGCGCAACCGGAACGGGTAGCGCGGGGGGTGGAAGCGATGATTAAGGCGGTTAAAATACCTGTTACCGTCAAGCATCGGATTGGTATTGATGAGTGCGATCGCTATGAGGATATGGCAAACTTTGTCAGTATTGTCTCAGCAGCCGGATGTCAGCATTTTAGCGTTCATGCGCGGAAAGCTTGGTTACAGGGATTAAGTCCCAAGGAAAATCGCACGGTTCCCCCTTTACGGTATAGTGACGTGCATCGCCTCAAGCAAGAATTTCCCCAGTTATTTATTGAAATTAACGGGGGATTTACCAGTTTAGAACAGGTACAGGAACAATTAAAATTTGTCGATGCGGTAATGATTGGACGCGCCGCTTACGATCACCCTTATCTGTTTGCTCAAGCCGATTGTCAGATATTTGGGGAGGAACGTATACCCCCCAATCGCCATCAGGTTGCGGAAGGGATGTTAGATTATATTGATCATTGGGTGGCAAAAGGATTGAAGCTGAATAAAATTACCCGCCATATCCTACAATTATTTTCCGGACAACCTGGGAGTCGTGCTTGGAAGCGACATTTAACCGAAAAATCTTGTATTCTGGGTGCAGGTTCTGAGGTGGTGCGGGAAGCCTTGGCAAAAGTACCTGACTTGTCCCTGAGTGTTAGATGAAACTGAAAGAGATTGTTAATCGTCTGGCTATTGATCCGCGTAAGCTAACAGAGTACGCTCTGAATCCAGATAATCCCGTAGGCAAAGACAAAGCGATAGTATTTCAAAATCGTTTAGGATTTAGTAAAGATAACTACAATTCACTGTTAGAGCAAATCTCCCATCAAGCACTTGATGCCGAGGTCATACTGGGTCGCAATGATCAACATGGTCAGCGCTATAGTGTAGATATTTTAATTCTTGGAACAGAAGGTCAGCAAGAGATTGTTCGGACAGGCTGGATTGTAGAACCTAATAGTGATTCAGCGAGATTAGTAACGCTTTACGTGAGGAAAAGCCCATGATTGAACCCGAGTTATTTGATGGAATTAAGTTACTGGTAAATTTGCCTGAACACAATCTTTCCTCTGGTATGCAAGGGGCGATTGTAGAATGTTACTCCGATAAGGCTTATGAGGTAGAATTTACCAATCCGGATGGTGAATCCATCGCATTGTGTACACTGTCACCTGAGCAATTTATTGTGGTATGGAAAGCAAAGACTAAAACCTGGCTATCAGTAGCAGAACAAGTGGCGGCGATCGTAAATCGCCTGTCTGAGGAACGCCGACAGGAAGTGTTAGATTTTGCTCACTTTTTGTGTCAGCGGTAGTTACGGGATAAATTGAGTAAATTCTCCAAAATATTCATGTTATCCTAAAGTTTTAGTATTCCACCGAGTAACAGATTCATTGCACTGAATCTTGGCAAAATCAAAAAGTTAAACTGTATTGGCTTGGCTACTCAAAAATAAGGATTTCCACTCATACCAAATCCGGGTTAACCATCCCCTTTATAACCTACTCCTTGTCAAGCGGACGCAAGGGTCAGTGTAACAGCGATTTTAATCGCCGTGACAAAAGGGGGGAACTCAAAAAGTTAGGGGAATCCCCCAAGTCTGACACCTTCCCCTAACAGGTTATTCGGGATGCTCAAAAACGTCCAGCCTCTACATCGCTCAGTTTGCTTAAGGAAAGTTCTGCAAACTATTCTGAACTTAACAGAAGCGATTAGAGTTGCGCCAGGGACGTTATCTATGAATACTCAGGCTTATATAATACTAAACCTAATTATTTTGGCAACCGTATTGAGTCACCCTGTAATCTACATTCAAAGTCATCAACATTTCCTGATGTCAATATTTTCCCATAAAGCAAGACAAAATTCATTATTGACACAAAAAAAACAGTTAGAGGAACCGCCGCTAAATCCAGGTTCTCCTGATGAACGGGTGCCAGCAGGAACCCACAAGAGCGATAGTTTGGCTGTTGTGCAGACAAGGAAGGATTTGGTCAGGGTGGAATACGAACCTACTCCACCAAAAGAGGACAGACCTGGCGGTAGTCGGTGGATTGCTATTTAAACCCCGTCTAGATTATAAACTGAAATCAATCTTATGGGAGAGGCAAATGAAGCCGAAATTATTTAGCAAAAATAATTCGAGACTTCTATCTCAAATCTATATAATTCGATAGAAAGCTTGAACCCGATCGCCTTGTTAACCTGATTACAGTGGTGTTGCAGAGGTTCACAGCAATAGAGACCTCTCGCACCGGATGAAAATAACATAACAGGAGGATATTATATGTCTGCGACAGGATTACCAGCATTTGACACCACCGTTCAAAAAACAAATACTTAGGTCAATGATGTAGCCGCAGAACTAGGTTGGGAGGACAAACAGAGAGCCTTCCAGGGATTGCGCGTCACCTTGCACGCTTTTCGCGATCGATTGATAGTATAAGTCCGTGCGTAATGTAATTATAAATAGCTGAATTGAGGACTGATAGTTTATGCAAATTCCATTAGAGATTTCCTACCGGGATGTGCCAAAAACCGAAGCGTTAGAGGCATTAGTGCGGGAAAAAGTCGGTAAGTTGGAGCAGGTTTGCGACCACCTTAATAGTTGCCGCATTGCGATTGAACAGGCACACAAAAACCCCAATAGCGGTTCCCCCTATCGGGTACGAATTGATATGACAGTACCACCAGGTCACGAACTTGCTGTGGTCGAAAATCCCGGACAAGGAAACCAGTATCAGCCTGTAGAAACCGTAGTGCGTAACGCCTTTGAGTCGGCACGCCGCCAGCTTATCGAACTCACCGAACGGCAACAGAATAAAGTCAAGTCTCATCCTACTCAGGAAATGACGGCAATAGTTACTAAGTTATTTCCAGAAGAAGGGTACGGCTTTCTTAAAAGCCTGGAGGGTCAGGAAGTCTATTTCCACCGTAATAGTGTCCTCCATGATGACTTTGACCGCTTAGGAATCGGTACAGGCGTCCACTTTTTTGCCGAGGAAGGCGAACAGGGACTGCAAGCCAGTACTGTGCAGATTGTGAACAAGCCGGGTGAGCGTATTTCCAAAGTTGATGAATTGGAAATTGAACAGCCCCTCGGTTGGAGCCAATAGATTAGCACTTGTGTAGGGGCGGGTTTCACGATTATCACAACAGATGCGACTAAACCCGCCCTGACCGATGTGTTCCAGACTTGCAACGGTAAACCCGCGAAGGCGGGTTTTGTTTGTGTAGCTGCGGTTACCCTACGGGAAGCCGCTCCGCGTCTACAACCGCCCCATCTTAAAGGATGTTTCCTCATCAATCTCAACGAGAGAATTCAAAGCCCACCGACAAAACTTGCACCGTTTCTCCTTCTAGAATCAAAGTTTGACCAACGGGTATCATAGCCAGACCTGTGGTTTGGGCTAAATTAATTAAATTACCCGAACTGTGACTCCCACCCGCCAGATTGAATTCATAGTTTCCCTCAACTAATTGAAGCTGACCCCACAAATAGGATTCTCGACGCCCATCAGATTTGAGTTCATTACGAGAGATGGCGTTGATAAACCTCGGCTTCCATCGTTGCATTGGCAAACCAGAACGCTTTCTCATCGCAGGTTGCACAAATCGCCAACAACTGACTAAGGCAGATACTGGATTTCCGGGTAGACCAAAATATAATACTGGATGCGATGAGCCTTTTTTATTCCCCTGATGAGGCGGGAACATCGCCACGGTTAAGGGTTTACCAGGTTTAACCGCAACCGAACGGATGTGAATCTCAGCACCCAGTTGGGCTAAAATTTCATCTACATAGTCATAATCCCCCACAGAAACGCCACCTGTAGACAGAACCATATCAGCGGCGGGAATCGCTTGAGCAATGGCTTGCTTCAGGGCGTCTGGTTTATCGCGGACAATCCCCTGTACCTTAGGAATTCCGCCACAAAGAGTAACCCAAGCGGCTAGGGCGTATTGATTGGAATCGACAATTTGACCCGGTTGCAAGGGTTGGTACGGGGTAACCAGTTCATTCCCCGTGGAGAGAATCGCGACTTTGGGACGGCGATAGACGGTGAGTTCCGTACATTGGGCGGCGGCTAGGACAGCAATTTCTGGCGCACCCAGTTGAATTCCTGTGGCTAAAAGGGGTTCTCCAGCACGGTAAAATGATGCCTGATGACGCACGAAGCCTTGAGGTTTCGGTGCTTGTAAGATTAAAACATGGTTATCCTCACGCAATGTATGTTCCTGCATCACCACTGTATCGGCGCCCTGTGGCATACATGCACCGGTGAAGATACGCGCAGATTGTCCGGCTGCAATAGTTTTTTGCGGTTGATATCCGGCGGGAATATCTTCGACGAGTTCTAAACGTATCGGTTGCTGTTCACTAGCCGAGTGCACATCAGCATAGCGCACCGCATAACCATCCATGGCAGAATTATCCCAGTGGGGAAAATCCAATTGACTGGTTACAGGAGCAGCCAAAATGCGACCTGTGGCGGCGGATAGGTCTATAATTTCGCTGTCTAACTGGGAGTCTAAGGGTTGAACGAGATCTAAGATAATCGATTCGGCTTGGTTAACGGGTAGCATGGGTTTAAAGGAAATCAGAAGCGGGATTAATGTTCGATTTTACTGTGAACTGATTACTTTTATCCTTGTATTCAAAACCATGAAACCCCTCTCAGAACTATGCTGGGAGGGGATTTTTTTCTTTATTTTCGCCTCAACAGTGGGCGACAGAATACATTGAACAACGTCTGTCTGCGATCGCTTTAAGCCAAGCAGGAGTTGACAAAAACCCAAACATTACACCAACTTAGGAACCAACGATGCCGCCATCCTTGCGAGTAATCACAACCGTTAGATCACGGGGTATTTTGCCGCTACCTTGGGGTGCCGGAAAGTTTGTCAAAGCTGGATTGCCATTACCCGGATGCTGAAGGTTGACAAACAGCGTTCGACGATCAGGGGTTCTGGTCAAACCCGTCACTTCACAGCCTGTTACCCCAGTGAAGAGGCGACAAATCTCACTCGTGTTTGTGTCAGCAACCAGCAGTTGGTCATTCGGTCTCACGCCGTTGATTTCAGGTTGAGTACCATCAGTCTCAATAAACAGCCTGCCATCGGGATCAGACCAGAGACCATCCGGACTACCAAAGGCGCTTTTGTCGGTATCATGGGTATCGACAGCGAGAACAAAGATGTCCCAGGTGAAGGTGGTGCCAACATGGTTGTTGCTGTCTCGCCACTTGATGATGTGACCAAAGGGATTGGATGCCAGAGGGTTAGGGGCATCAGGAACTTGACGGCGGCTGTTGTTCGTGAGGGTGCAATAGATATCCCCATTGGGAGCAGCAGCAATCCACTCCGGACGATCCATCGGTGTGGCACCCAGGGTGTCAGCGGCGAGACGGGCAAAGGTTAACACCTCAGCTTGATCCGTAAACCGAGCCGCAAGGGCTGGATTTTTAATCGTGAGTTCCAGCCACTCGCCTGTGCCATCATCATTAAACTTGGCGACATAGAGCGTCCCTCGGTCTAAGGGGCTGATACCCCGTGCCCGCATCGACCGCCAGTTGCTTTGTGAAACAAACTTGTAAATATAGTCAAAGCGTTCGTCATCGCCCATGTAAACCACGGCACGACCGCCTTGTCCGACGACAAGCTCGGCGTTTTCGTGCTTCAACCGACCTAATGCAGTCCGCTTAACGGGTGTCACAGAAGCATCCATCGGATCAATCTCGACCACCCAGCCAAAGCGATTCTCTTCGTTGGTGTAACTGGCGTTCGAGAGGTTAAAGCGCGGGTCAAAGTTGTGCCAATCATAGCCAAAGCCTGCGGCACTGAAGCCATAGCGCTCTTGTGCTTCCGTAGGTGTCCAGCTATCGGTAGCGCCGAAGTAACCGTTAAAGTTCTCCTCACAAGTCAGGTAAGTCCCCCAGGGAGTGTGACCATTGGCGCAGTTGTTCACTGTACCTTTTGGGGAATTGCCTGCTGGTGTTTGCAACAGTGAATGATCGGCAACGGGTCCACTGAACGTTACAGGTGTATTTACATGGATGCGACGAGCATTCGAGCTGCCAACCCTTTGCCACTTGCCGTTAATCTTTTGAATCTCAACTATGGATACGCCGTGAGCATGCTGAGAGAGGCGCACATCTTCAAGACTGTCCGGTGCTTCCTTGCCGAGGACATGGAAGTTTTTACCAAACTCGTGGTTAATCGCCAGCATCCCCCGGTCATTACTATCTCCAATCGGGAAGAGCCACATGCCATCGTGACCAATTCCAACTTGTTGCGCCTGCTCGGCAGCCGTCGGGCGTGTATTCGGGTCACCATTATATTCTGGATCACCGGGCTGAATCGAGGTTCCCCAGGGAATCAGCACGTCAAACTGGTAATCCGCTGAAATGGTGGGTATGGGTCCTGTACCCTTAACAGCAGGAACAGGTTTGAAGTTGATCAAACGGCTGCCTGGAGCTTTGGCGATCGCGGTAGACCCTTCAGCCGTCGCCGCCGCACCTCGATCTAACAAGCGATCGCCTACCAGTGCGGCTAAGAAGCCAGTGGCTGACAGCGCTGCACCACGAGCGAGTACGTTTCGCCGAGACATTCTGGCTTGGAGTACGTCTTGAAACGGACGATTGCCTGACTTATTGCTGCTTCTGTTGTCGTGAATCAATTGCACTCTCCTGTTAATATTGACGCTGTTGTGGGTAACGCTTGTGAACTGAAAACCGCTCTATACTCGAACTCAGTCACGTCAAGTCAACCCCGTTTTAAACCGGAAGCTTTTCCCTGGCAGGATGCTATATTTCTCAGTCGGGAAAGGTTAAGATATTTTGTGTCAGTGAACGGTCACACCTAACTTGCCAAACATCACAATCCCTAATCCAATTCATCTAAATACTCCTGTGCCACTGTTCCAGGCAGACGACCTTCATCAAAGGCTTGATCAATTTGTGAGTTCGGACGTTGAGTCCCTATAGTCGCCCTAACTGGAGTTCTTGCCACTATTTCTGTCGGCTGCCTTTCATAACGCTGGAGTAGCGCGTAGGAGGCACTATAGTAATCAGAAAAGAAACTCACACGGGGAGTTTCTTGCCACTGAGTACGAGAAACAGTAATCCTGAGAATGGGAACAATTTCGCCGTCGCGATCGCCGACAACCACTACCTGAATCTCTGAAAGAGTGGGGTTTTGACTAAATTGACGACTAATTTCGTCGCTAGCCATCGCCTTTGCTCGCCCGAAAAAGTCTTCATACTCAACTTGACCATAGACAGACATATCAACAACGATGCTTTCCGCCTCTGCCTGTACCGGTCGATAACTATCACCAACAAAGCAAAGGAACGCCGCCGCCACCACTATCAAAAAATGGCGGGTCAAACCTTTGCCAATCCACTCTGTCAAAGCGACTCTTACCACTTCTGGTTGCCGTGATTGTCTCAACGAGTTGATGTACATAGTTACAAAGGCTTTACGCCTGGAACTTGACCGCGAATCTGAATCAGTCATTTGAAGGCTGAACAGCTTGCTTTTTCCTTAGAAGAAGTTGACTCAGTTTGATGCAAATGCATCCCTAGCGGAATAAGTAAATGCACCTACCGTTCAAACCGACATCTTACAGGAGATGTCAGATTACTCTAAATAGAGACTTTATCTGTCCTAACTTAAAACCAGGTAATCTAATCGTTAAGAATTTTAAGAGTCCCTTGAGATTGAACTGAACCTGCATCAGGTTGGACGGCTGATTCGGGGGCTGCATCTTGTCCCGATTTTTCCGGGCTTGCCCCAGGCGGTGGAGTCGGTGTATCAGCCTTTGTTGATGTTGCCGAGGTTGTGCTGTCTGGGCTCTCCCGTACTTATGGTGATAATAAAATCTTATAAATTAAGCCAAAGTCTTACAGTGTAATAGTCATCAATAGTTAAAACCCCAAAATAACGCTGCGCCATTACGAATTCAGAGATTTGGTTTATTTTGGTCTGTTCTTTACTGTGATGTCGCAACAGCTAGTTGCAAAAGGGAAAAAACTTAGACCATTCCAGAATTAATCTCCAGAAATATGAACCACAACCTCCCGATTGTGTCTCTGCTGGCGATGCTCCCAAATATAAATTCCTTGCCATGTTCCTAACATCAATCTACCATTGCCAATAGGAATCTGTTCTGAGGTTTTGGTTAAAGCTGTCCGGATATGGGCGGGCATATCATCGGGTCCTTCGGTATCGTGGATGTAGCTGCCATCTTCTGGCACTAATTTGGCAAAGAAATTCGATAAATCAGTTAGAACATCGGGGTCAGCATTTTCTTGAATCACCAGACTGGCTGAAGTGTGGCGCAAAAATACGGTACAAAGTCCGGTGCCAATGCCTGACTCCTCAACGATGTCTTTGACGTTTGAGGTGATTCTGGTGAAGGATTTTCCCGTTGTCTTGATTGTAAATTTCTGTTGATAATGGGTCATCGATTCATTGAATTAGGACAGAGGTTCTCAATTGTTGGCTAGAAGGCTAACCCAGTTGCTTGAGTTCGTGTTCTTCGTGTTCTTCATCTTCTGGTAATTCTTCGGTATCCTCCTCATCGTCTTCGCGATCGCCAATTCCCAATTTCTCCGATAAGTGTGCGACTAAAGGATCATCCTCATCTACGTTTTCCACTTCATCAGATTCTGCTTCTGGGTTAATGTCGGGTGCTTCAGGTTTTACCTCGACGGATTCCACCTTTTCTAACGCTTCTGTTTCACCGCATTCTTCGTTAAGTTCCCTGGTTTGTGTTTTTTCGACGCACTCGGTAACAACTTCTAGAAATTGTGTCTCACCCGCTTTATCTTCAACGTCATCTGCTAATTCCTCTAGAGTGTCAGCCATAACCTGTTCGGCGATGTCATCGGTATCCGATACATCATCGGTATCTAATACCTCAGACTCATCCGCCTGTTCCACCTCAGGATCACGCCAAGGAGAATCATAACGATTCCACGGTAGAATTGGCTTGTTGGGCAGGTTGCGCGTCAACACCGTGATGTTGTCTGGGTCGGGTTCTGGTAAGTTTAACTGTTTCCCAGAAGAGTTGTTGTGAACGTGTTGAGAAGTCATAATCGCAAGACCTAGCCAAAACTACTCAGGTCAATCAACGGCACAAAGTAAATCCCTAGAACATGCAAGGTAACAACCAAGGCTAACCCCCAGGTCACATAGGCAGAATATTGTAAGGATGATGAGACATCCTCCAATCGCTGCTTGTTTGCATTATAGGTCTCTACCAGGTTAACAATCATTCGCAGTTGATATTCCTCCGGTGACAGGACAAGATAACGTTCCAGAAATTTTTTATCGCCCAAATTGGGGCTAACGGCTAACTGGCGCGGTAAGAAGGCGTTGATCAGCAGAGTGAAATTTATCAGAAATCCTAGAAGCTCGGCAAGGCTAAACCCATTAGGAAAAAATAACAACCGTGATATGGTTAAGCTAGTGAACAGGGCGCCGTTGGTAACAAATAGGATATTTAACTTAGTGGTTAGGGTTTGGCTTTGCTCCCGTTGCTGATCAATGACCAAGCGTACATCATGAGCCGCTAATTCCAGGGTAGACGATGTGGAACTCTCTTTGTTGGGGTCTGAGGGTTTGGTTGTCTTGGTGGCTTTCGTCGTCTTGGTTGTCTTTGCCTTATTCGTTTCAGTCGTTTTGGGGGTTTGAGTCGGTTTGAGAGTTTCGGTGGTTTCTGAACTTTTCGGGTTCTTTGAGGTTTCCGTTGTCTTGGACGTTTTAGCTGTCTTCCCCTTCTCTGCAGTCTCTGGCGTTTTCGGCTTCTCTGACGTTTCAGTCAGTTCTGGAGTATTGGTTGTTTTCGGCGTTTCCGGTGTATCTGAGGTTTTCGGGGTAGGTGCGGTTTTGTCTAGCAGAGAATTCACAGTAGCTATCATGTCAGGTTAGAGAACTTTGATGAGTGAGTTTGCAAATAATGGACAACAGCTTGAGCGATCGCGTCAGCCCCATCTTTGGCGATAGGCTGGGATTGTTTGGGAGGATTTGGGGATTGGTGCAAAAAGTCCCAGCTACCGGGGAAAAATTCTTTGGGGGTCACAATTTGATGGTACGCATAATTTTGAATACCTTCCAGTAGGAAGGAGGATTCGGCAAAATCTTCGCGGGTGAGAGAGACAATGGGAATGTCTAGGCGTAGCGCTTCCGCAAAGGTGCTGTATCCCGGCTTAGACACCACTCGTCCGCACAAGGGCATAATATCCACAGGGCGATAGTCTCGACCCAAAAGTTTCAGTAAATTGGGTAAATCGGGGGCATTGGCGTCAAAGGTGATGAATTGCCAGTCGGGAAACTGGGACAGTGTATTGTAGGGAATTGCTTGTAAACCGAGTCCGCCAAAGCTGAGTAATACCGTTTTGTCTGGAGGTGAGGTTAAACTGAACCTTTCCCGCAACTGGCTGGCTGGATAACCGGGTGTCCCACCTGTGAGTCCCACATCAGTAATATTGGGAAATGCTGTCATCGGTTCGTGTAAGGGGAGACGAAACAAGCGATCGCATAAGCCATAACACTCGCCAATCCAATCCGCAATCTCCACAAATTCTCCACCCCACGCCCGGTAAATAAAGTCCCAGCCGAAGTTACTCAGCATCCAACCGGGAATCCCCGCCGTTTGGGCTATTTTCGCAGCTAAGGGTGGAATATCAGCTAGCACAAGTTCTACACGATTGGTTTTGATAAAATTAACTTCACTGGCAATTATTGAATTTTCGGATGCCCGAATTTGCTTGAGTTTTGCCAATGTCGCCGCTTTATCCATGGTCAAGCTATCGGACTGAATCACGCCAATATCAAAGGCGCGGGGGCGATGAATAAAATCTCCGGGAATATAAGAGTCCAACAACCAATGTGGGGCTGTGGTTACCAGCATCAGTAAGATGTCTGGACAAAGATTTTGGATGGCGGCGGCGACACAAGCCGCACGAACCGCATGACCAAAGCCATGGTTGGTTATCGCAATGTATACAGTAGGTCGAGACATATTCAGGTGTTTAAAACGGGGAACAGGGAATAGGTAATTAGATAAGTCTTCGCTTAATTAATCTCGTTATTTATTTTATGGATGTTTTTTATTCTGTTTTTTTCAGTTAACTTATAAAACGACTTCACAGATTCCTATAATCCTATATAATCCTCTTAGGAATCCCGTTGAATTCAGATGAGCATCTGATTCAATTACCGTACTTCACCACAAAGCAGGGTAATCTCTCAAGAAAATAAAATAACCCTGTTTCCGCGACCTGTCCGGGGTGGCTAGTTTTATCCTGATTCAGAAGGAAGTTTCTGTAGAACAAGACAAAACCCTTGGAAGGATTTAAGACTGTGACAGCTAAACGTAGCTTGAATGCTCGTCATCAAAATTTACATCCTGCTAATAAATTTTACACAAGGGAATATCAACCTGTTCCGCAAACGTTAGATAAAAAAGGCGATAGTTACCTGAATACATCTTTACAGAATGTGTCCAGCCTTGCCCTCTATAGCGTAGCGGCAATTGCTGCTCCAGGTTTTTCCCATCCCGCTTGGGCAAAGTCCTCAGTGCAGACAACCTATCAGCCTGATAGTGTTGTCCTGACTTCGATTAAACCGAGTGAAACTCAGGTAGGAACATCCGCAACATCAGCAACTAAGGCTCAAGCTGTTGCCTCACCAGAATCTATTATTGTCCAGGAATTTACGCCAGAATCCCTGCAGAAGGCAGACGGTAGACGGCAGACGGCAGACGGCTTATTGAAGACAGAAGGCTTCAGCGCGAGGGCAGAAGGTTCTCTGAAAGCAGAATGGAAGGAGTCACTAATCCCTGATCACCAATCACCAATTGAGGAAGATAGGGTCAGGCTGGAGTTTTCCGGGGAATCAGAATTAACCTTGCCAACCCAAGAGGCTTCTGAGTTGGAGATGGCATCGCCCGAATTGGACAGTCCTCACCTAGTTGTGCCAATAGGGGTGAGTGATAGACAGATAGAGGAAAATCGCCAACCTAGAGTGAGCATAGATACACGAGATGATCCTCATGTCAAGAGTTTTGCCGTAGATAGGGAAAACAAGGGAGACCAGGAAAAAATACAATCTGTTGCCATTAATCCGAAAAAGCCCTGTAATGCGACTCAACAGACGATGTTGGCACAAGCACCAAATCAACCGACACAACCCTCACCCTGTCGGGAGGTCAACCGCTTGCAAGAGGAGTTGCGATCGCTAGAAGATATAGACACTCAAGCTCAATTACGCGCATCCCCAGCCCTGAGTATTGTCATTCCCACAGCTTATGGCGCTCATCGCAATACAGGCTTTGTCAGCGCCACTTATCAAGAACGCACCCGCTATAGTGATATTGATGATGGGGCTTTAGGTATTGGCATTGGTTTGGGCGATGCTGAAAAGTCTGTGGGGGTAGAACTTTCATACACACTTGCCAGTTTCGGTTCTAATCGGGATTTTGGCAGTGGCGGTTTTAATGCCAAAGTTCATCGCCGCTTACCCCAAGGTTGGGCTGTTGCGGCGGGGTGGAATGGCTTAATTAACCTGGGTGATGACAATGACTTTGAGCATTCGGTTTATGGCGTGGTGAGTAAGATTATTCGGACGCGAGAGGATATTAATCAACCCTTTAGTCGTATGGCAATAACGGCTGGAATCGGCAATGGACAGTTTCGCACGGAGGAGGCGGTAGAGGATGATAATGGAACGATTAATCTGTTTGGTAATGTTGCGGTGCGAGTGGCTGAACCTGTGAGTTTAATTGCTGAATGGACTGGACAAGACTTGGGCGTGGGTGTGTCCATTGCTCCCTTTAAAAATATCCCTTTGGTGATTACCCCAGCATTACGAGACATTACGGGGGCTGGAGATGGTGCGCGGTTTGTCTTGGGTGCAGGTTTCGCGTTTGAATTTTGACCCAACGCTAGGCTTACGGGAACGACGCCTGTGTAGGGGCGGGTTTTGCTACTATCATTTCCTTTTCACAACAGATGTAACTCGCGCCCGCCCAGACTAAGTTTTGCATGAATTGAAATGTGGAGTAAATGTGATGAAAGTAAGGCAATGGATGGGTTGGACTATAACTACTGTATTAATGGGTAGTGGTTTGATAGCAATGTCTGCTAATGCTCAACCACCCAACCAGTCAGATATTACCGGAACAAACATCTGGAACAATACTGCACCCATTTTTGATCAGGATGGAAAATTAGATCCAGCTATATTAGAGAATGCCCGTCGTCTTGATCAAGCCTTAGAAGAGGCTTCAGAGCGTTGCTGTGATGCAGTTGCTCCAGTACGTCCGCGTCGATTTGCTAGAGAACCCGGAAATCCTAATCCAGCTTGTGCAGATTGTCTGGAGTTGAATCGTTTGGTTGAGGAAACCGAGATATTTTTGGATGAAGTCAATCGCACTCAGGTAGAGGGAGTCAACGCGAGTCGCAACCGTCTTTGGTAAATTTACGCACCAATCCCCAATCACCAATCAGGGTCAGAGTTAGCTGAGAAAATGCGATCGCGTCCTAAGGCTTTGGCTTTGTAGAGAGCGCGATCGGCTTTTTCGACTAACTCAGTGGGTGATAGTTGACCCGATGAAGTCGTCGTGGCGATTCCTAAACTGAGCGTTACCCAAGGATGAATGGGAGATTTGGCATGGGGACGCTTGAGTTTATCCATTTGGTAACGGATTTTTTGAGCAACGACAAAAGCGCCTGCAGTATCTGTATTGGCGAGAATCACGGCAAATTCTTCACCGCCATAGCGAGCAACTAAATCAGTCGGTCGTTGAGCCCCTTGGCATATCGCTTGAGCAACTTGCTTTAAACAATCATCCCCCACTAAATGACCATAGGTATCGTTGTAGGCTTTAAAAAAGTCAATATCACACAAGATCAAGGATAGCGGATTTAAGTTACGTCGAGAATTGAGTAATTCGTCGGCTAAGACTTGATCGAATCTACGGCGATTGGCAATTTGGGTTAAACTATCTATTTTGACGAGTTGCTGTAGGTGTTGATTATCTGTTTTTACCTTTTGATAAAGTTCTGACTGTTGAATGGCAATAGCCACCTGTTTTACTAACTGGTTTAAACAATCAATTTCCCAAGTTGCCCATTGACGAGACTGGGTGCAATGATGAGCGATTATTACACCCCATAATCGATGGTAAATAGATTGGGGATTTTTCATATCAGACTCACTGTTTCTAATTGGTATAGCAAGAACAGATTGATCATGAAAAGTGAGTGATTTTGGCTCTAGGTTAGACTCTCCCCTATTATTGTTTAATTGAATAAAATTTTCATTTATAGACATTTTTTTTGGTAAATTCAGAAGTTCATTAATTGCCGCAATATCGGGATAACCATCACTATAATCAGCCGCTTCTAAAAGCAAAGTTTTGGATTTTTCTGCCTGATAGCGATAGATGAGAACACGATCTGTTTTCAGGAATTGACGGACTTGGGTTACAGTGGTATGCAAAATTTCTTCGAGATCCAATGAGCGTCGGATCTGCTCAACCATGCGCTCTAAGATCCGCTCTCGTTTAGCCTGCTGTCGAATTGCCTCGCGATCGCGCTCACGTTCAATAGCGTAGCGTATGGAACGCACCAAGCCTTCCCCAGCAAACTGTCCCTTAACTAAATAATCTTGAGCGCCTTTACGAACGACCTCAATCGCCATCTTTTGATCGTTGAGAGAGGTTAACACAACAATAGGAGTAGTTGGCGCTTGTGCTTTGACTTGAACAACAGTATTCAATCCTTGACTATCCGGCAGAGACAAATCTAATAAAATAATGTCAAAGGTAAACTCTATCAAATATTTTAAACCATGGCTTAAGCGCTGAGCGTGAGTTAGAACAAATTGAGTTGTCTTGATCTGTAAAAACAATTCTTTTAGCAATTCGGCTTCAACAACATTATCCTCAACTAAAAGTATTTTTATGATTTGATTATCTCGTAAAATACCTGAACTGCATTTTAATTCATTCATGATTGTGTTCCTAATTAATTACTGAAGTTTAAATTTTAGCTTAAGAATTAGGTTGATAGTATATTTTTCTTTAATTGCTCATTGAGTCGTCTTAAAAGAATTTATTTCTTCTAGCTATTAGCTAAATCAAAGCGGCTGTATAGGCACATCAAGCAACTTAAGATATAATTAAATAATTTAGCTAATATTCATATCTTTCAGACTAATCAAATTAAAACTTGAGAGATAAAAGTTGGAGCTTCACTAAACCCCAGCTCCTCAAATGTCAGACTAACATCTGAGTTGTATAAATTGTTACTAACTTAAGATAGAAATTTGGTAGAAGCTAAGACGGATTTAAATTACGTATTCTTTGTTCCCTATTCCCTGTTCTCTTTGCTACAATCATGATCGACAGTTTGAATACCCAACAGCTTAGTGAATGACTGTGAGAATTTTCTCCTATCTTTGGGTTGAATTAGTTAAGTTAAGTTCCTGACCTTTAGGTGGATGATCAGATGAGAACACCAGTAAGCGTGCCAGTTCAGTAATATCATTGCTTCCAATAGCTCCCCAAAACATTATCGGTAAAACCCGCCCCGGAGAGAACTGTCAAAGAGAACGTATGGGAAGTGTCGTGAAGGTCTAGTCCCGTCTATTTCGTCTGTAGTCTTTGCCAAAGGGTAAAGCCCAGAAGAAAAACTATACTACCACTAGTAATAACAATCACCGTTGATGTCATACCTTGGAGTTTCATCGCTAGTCCGTTGGATGCCAACGTAACACCCCAAAGGGTCAAAGCAGCATGACGTTGGGAAAAACCCCAAGCTAATAAGCGGTGATGTAGATGATCTTTACCCGGAGTTTTCAGGGGGTTTTTTCCGGCTAGGAGTCGTCGGACAAATACCTGAGTTGTATCCAGTACAGGCAATAATAAAAAGAAAGCGGGCGGCACCAGAGCAAATACCGTCGTCACTTTTAGGTTACCTAAAATACTAGTAGCAGCTAGTACATAGCCAAAAAAGTAAGCACCCGCATCTCCCATAATGATCCGTGAAGGATGAAAGTTGTGCCGCAAAAATCCTAGCGCTGCACCTCCCAACGCGGCTAAAAGTAAGGTGGCGGCTGCTCTAGTTTCAAACTGCGCCGAAACTGCCAACAAACTCATGGCTGTGATAAAACTGATCCCACCCGCTAAACCATCCATTCCATCCATTAAATTAATGGCATTGGTAATTCCTACCACCCACAACCAAGTCAACACAATTGAGAATATCGGATCAATGGGAGTCCCAAATGGGGTCTCGATACGGATATCGCTGGCAATCAGCAATAGTGCGGTAAGCGTTTGACTAAAGAGGCGCACATACGCAGGTAGACCAAATTGGTCATCGATAAAGCCCACGAGGACAAGGATTGAACCACCGAGCAAAATCGTCAGCACTTGGGCTAAGACGCCTTCAATCACAATCGGTCTTAATAGAGTAGCCAAGACTAGCGCCGCTATGACACCCGCATAAATTGCCAACCCACCGGCGTTAGGTAGGGGTTCTTGGTTGAGTCGTCGAGCATTAGGTTGGTCAGCCCAACCCACTTGTAGGGCAAACGCGCGTACTGCTGGAATCAAACACCACGTTACCCCCCAAGCTAACCCGAAGGTGAATATAACTGCTAACCAGCCACTGCCATTGGGGTTGGCAATGCCGAGAGACTCTAGGAAGCTGTACAAATCTATCTCCCATTTTACGCTCAGACTGCCAATTATTATTAATCTCAACTTTACCGGAATCAATTCGTCAAAGCGCTACAGCGATTTTGGAGATTGGCTCCAGTATTCAGTAGTAGTACTTACTGAAAACCATTCTATCGATCCGGATTGCTGAGGCATAGTCATCATCAGGGCAGTTGGGTTAACATGGTACGCTCAACTCATTGTAACGGCAAGGAAGAAGATTGTTTTGCTGTAATGTTGCCACAAATGATTCATCAGGACAGCCTGTTTTCCATCCGATCATCTCAATTGTTCCTCACACTCGACACTCTGCACCCGACACCCTGCTGACTATTCCAGTAACTTATTTGGGGCTTGCTGCACAAGTCCAAAACCCTTAGCTATCAATGCTTTGAGTAGTATTGATATTGGCTCCTCTTCAAGGAAAAAGGGTGAAACCCTTTCATACCCTTGCACCGCTATCAGGAAAAATGTACCATTGCTTCCCCTGCTTCCCCTGCTTCCCCTGCTCCCCCTGCTCCCCTGCTCCCCCTGCTCCCCCTGCTTCCTACCCCCACCACAATACTTATTCAGCAGACCCTATTTGTTTTATTTGAGCGGGTTATTCTGGAGAAGATGAGGACGGATGGGGATCACCAGGGTGATGACTCTCTACTGCCTCAATGTATTGACTATCCATTAAAAAGGCGCCCTTAGAAAAGCGAACTCCCCAAAATCCGCCTGGACGTCTATCCAGAATCACGCCTTCTTCGCCAATACGAACCACATCAGGGGGTCGCAGCATGGGCATGGGTTCTGCTGTTTTAACATAGCGGGGTAGAGCAATTAGACGAACGCGATCGCCTACTTTAAATTCTTTGGACATATTACTCGGTATGGGTAACTGCTGATCAGTTCTTAGCTTATGGTAATCAATCTCAAGTTACCCTCCCAGGATCGCGATCGCGCCCCTGATCAATTAAACAAACCTCCGTCATTCTTATGTAGGGGCGACCCGCCTCCACAAATCAACAACTGTATCTACTCAATGAAATCGGGTCGCCCTTTCCTCAACCGTTGGGTCAAAACATGACCGATCATGAATCATTAGCAAAAACCAATGACATAAGACATAAGACATAAGACCAATTTAAGGAACTTGCCAAATGCGCTGATGGTAAGCTTCGGGATCAGCGTAAGGATCAGGGGGATGCTCCGAGTGATTGTGGTTGTGGTGGTGGTGATGATGGTCATGAGTGTGATCATGATCATGAGTGTGACCCGTATTATCCCCCACTGCCGCTAACCGGAACTTACACAGTTCACAATTCATTTTCACCTGTCCCAGTTGGGTTTCGATTTCTCGTTCCCGCAATACTGAAAGCAGTTCAGGTTGAATACCCATTTCCGGTAAACAGGTCATAGAAATGTCCGGATATTGCTCTTGCTGCTGCGCGGTGATATCAAATATCTTTTTCACCAGTACCCCAGTAAATAGGAAGTAAGGCAGAACGATAATCCGCTTAGGCTGGAAAAGTCGAGCGCGATGGAAGCCTTCCTCTAAACGGGGATGAGTAATCCCAATAAAGCAGATTTCAACCGTCTTGTAGCCACTGCCTTCCCAGAGCAGACGCGCTAATTTGTAAACATCACTATTGGCATCGGGATCACTAGAACCGCGACCGACGATGAGTAAAACAGTGTCGCTTCTGTTAATTGACGAAACCGTTGAACTATCCCCTGATGGTTGATCCAATTTAGCCAGTCGCCGGTGCCATAATTCTAGGATTGCCGGGGTAATGCCAAAATGACGCCCATAATGGAATTGGATTTGGGGATGTCTGGCTTTAGCGCGGTCTAACTCATTGGTGACATCAAATTTATTATGTCGTGCGGCAAACAGCAAAATCGGCAGGACAGAGAATTCTGTATACCCTTGTGCCACACATTGGTCTACGCCTTCCTGAATACTGGGAGTGGTTAATTCCAGAAAACAAGGTACAACTGGGCGAGAGGAGTCTAACCCTTGATAGGCGTGGGCAAAGTCCAAAAACCCCTGACGCCCGTCCATATCTCGGCTACCGTGACCAATCATTAACAGGGGGCGGTTAAGGGGGAGTGGGGGTAAGGAGAGTGAATCTGGAGTGAAATGAGTAAGTTCTACAGTCGGCATTAAAATTAAGCTCCCTTCCCGTGCAAGGCGGGAATATAGAGTGGATAAGCAACAGCTAGGTATTCTGGCTTAGGTGGAACGTCACCTGGGTTCGTAGTTGCGATGCAAGCGCCATAAACACCCAAGCACCGACGACAAACCCTGAAAGAGTGTGCCATTTCATCCTTGACAGTTGCCGCACAGCCCCGGACTTACACCGGAGTTTCCCCAAGCGGTTGCCATTTATTTGTGCTTTGATATCTTATCCGATTAGGCAACGAGTCAAAATCCAGGGTAGGGGGTTTTTCTCGCTAACCTGAACTGAGATCTGGCAGTAGTAGGGTGCGTTAGTGAAGCGTAACGCACCATTGCTCAAGGCTTTGGTGGATTTCGACTGTCGCTTAACATCGGTGGGTTACGGCGGATACTTCATTGAAAGGTTATTGTCTTGATTAAACTCCCGCCTAACCCACGATGGCGGCGTGGCACAGCTAAAATGGTGCAATAGATTTTACCATTGAATCGGGCGCACGCCATGCGCCCCTACGGTTTCCGGGCTCCCATTCTAATTCACTAAATAAGCTGTGCCACGCCACTACGAGACTGATGACAAATGACAAGGGACAAATGACAAAAAATAACTCCTTCTGACTCTACAGAAGGAGTTTACTGGGCTTCTACGCAAACTCGGAAGGAATTATTTGAGGCTCAATTAAGCCTTGTTGTTCTTTTTGGATTGTTGGCGCTTGAGCAAACCGCCGATTCCTAGAGCAGTAGCGGAACCTAAGATGGTGAGGGGTTCGGGAACAGCTTCAGGATCTGTAACAGGTTTGGGTGCTTGATACACGGTGAAGTGAGATAAATCAGGACCGGGACGACCGTTACCTTTTACAACCCCATTAGTATTCCATGAGCCACTGGTAACACCATCCAGTAAATAGGAACTGAAGCTGTTACCGCCCTTGAGAACAACCATTATATTAGATGTGTTGAAATCGATGTTTGTAAGACTCCAGCCTCCTGATGTACCGCCACCAGTAACATTCAAGCCACCATTAGTGCCACTATCACTATCTACTTTAAATAGTTGTGACCATGCATCGACACCAAATAGACCACCTAGGTCTTGATTAGCATCATTACCAGCAAAAGTACCTTCACAAGCTACAGAGCCACTTAGGTTTGAAGTGCTACACGAATTTGATAAAGATGTTAAGGCGGCTTGAGCAGGAGAGAAAGCTGAGGATGCAACGGCGACACCAGCAGCGGCTAAAACAGAGGGAACGAGAGAAGAAAGTTTCATGTTGGTACTCTTTAGGACTAGTTAACTCATTTGCTGAAGCGTTTGGACTTATTTGCTTCGGCTTGTTTGCTTTTCTATATTCACACTATAAGAGACTTCACTTAGGTGTTGGGTAAAGTAGGAATAAAGAATCAGTGGAATTGTGTAAACTTTCTATGAAGATTAATCATCATAAGGCTATAAACTATATTGGGTAAAGGTTTGAGAGTTTGAGGCAATTCTCTAAGTTTCTGCCATCTTGAGGAAACATCACGACAAATAAGACCCCCAGTATGTTTTTTTGACGCCGCCCAAATATTGAGGGTCAAGCTTTTTATGATATTGGCTAAGTAGAGACGTTGCATGCAACGTCTGGAACCATAAGATGTGTCCTAACCGCTATGGCGGTTGCTATACTTGTTTAATTTTTTGTCAGGTGGCTTGAACAAAATGAAACTCAACAGATTCTTGTTGAGTCTCGTACATCAACCAAACCTACCGTAATTGCTCAACAAAGCAAAAGACAGAGAATACAGGTTAGAAGGCTTGTTCTTATAACGTATGACTGATGAATAAGGGCGAGTTTTGTTGCTCAGTTACTAGTGGCAAGCTAGCTTGAGTCCCTAAACCCGCCTAACTTTTCACGGGAAGTCTAGAAACCTGAGTCGGGGCGGGTTTAGTCACATCCCTTGTGTAACCAAAAAGATAGTAGTGAAACCCGCCCCTACACACTTAAGACGCTTAGTTGCGCCACATAACGTGAAAAGTCAGCTAAACCCGCCCCTACAATAGGCTTATAATTTATTACTTCTAGACATGGCGAGGGCTGCGCCAGTAGCCGCTATAACCGAGGGAACAAGAGCAGATATCGTCATGTCAGTCTTTTTTAGGACTAGTTAACTCAATTCGAGACTAAATAATTTCAAGAGGTGAGCAAACTCTTTGAATCCCTTGCCATGTCTGGCTTGAGCTTTATTGAATTCGCTCTATCGTTAAAGATAAACTAAACTATGATACTTGTCTGTAAAGGTTCGATGAAGATATCCGGAAATTCCCTGACTAATATTTAAAGTTTTGATGAAGATACCGGAGATTTCTGTAGAAATCCGGTAAAAATGGCTACATTATTCCGGCTGAACACCAGATATTATAAGTAATTAAGACTGTTTGAGTCGGCTCAAAGAGGCAGAGCCTCCCTAAGCACATTCCCAGGCAGAGCCTGGGAACGAGTCTGATGAGGCGATGAGCTTCCTTACCACGCCACCTTTTAGGGATGGTCGCTGAATGGAAGTCAGAGTAGGATATATCGTGTCCCGATAACAGCTTCTATCAATCCCTACGTCTCGCCCAGCCGGTTAAGCGCCAGATACTGATAAACAACGCCGCAGAAACCAACGCGCCCATATTCCACTTCACTGAATCCTCTAGCAATCCCCAGCGCTGAGACTTCTTCTGGGATTGAGCTTGCTCCTGCAGTTGAGTTTCCCCTTGTTCCAGAAATGTCGAAAGTTGCTGCTTCACCTCAGCTAACTGCTGAGTATTTTGAATCTGTGGTGTGCGCCCTTGACTAAATTGACTAATCAGAAGCTGCATCTGTTCGACAGTCGTCGCTTGTTCTATGGCAACTTCTACCTGTTTAATCTGCGCCTGTCGCTGTTCAACCTGCTGGTCAATTTGCTCCGTGTTCCGCGCTTCGAGTCGGATTGTGTTCACAACACCCAAGGGAACCAGTAAAAAGAACAAAATCCCCACTAGCAAAGCCAACCAGGACAAAATACTCAGAATCAGAGGTTCTAATCGGGTGCGTTGATCCCGTTCTCCTAAAAACACCAGCGCCAATCCCAGCAACGGTACAGGCACCCGTTCCACCAATTGCCCAAGCGTCTGAAATTCCCAAGCGGGATTCATAAAAAGGGGAGGTACAAATATCTCTACGACATCGAAGAATGCCAAAATCAATAAACCATAGCCGATCCACCGCGCTACTGCAATTGACTTGGATAGACCGGCACTAAACTTCCACAGTTGGTCGATAGCTGGAACAAATTTATCTTTTTCTTCTGATTGCGTCATGGTTTTAATTATCAGTCTTATGTCTTATGTCTTATGTCTTATGTCCGGTATCGTGATCACAACGATTTACTAGCAGACTAAATGACGTTTGACGTTCAATAGATTATCTGCTGTGTAAAACTCATCCTCTTTTGCCGTACCTCTGGAAACCGATTTTAATTTATGATGGCGACAAATGTAGAGACGTTCCATGGCGCGTCTCTGCCATGGGGCGTCTCTACCGACGGCTGCAATGCCAACGACTCAAGCCTGGGAAGCCTAGCCGCTGACTGTCCTTTCCCCTTCTCAGCCAGAGTTGCCAGAATGACTTTCAGCAACACGACGAGAACGGCACCAAAAATCAGCGCTAACACAAAAACCCGCACCTGTTTCCAGGACATTATGCCTCCTCAGTCTCCGGAGAACTTGCATCCTCCATCCGCAGCAGCAACCAGTAAAACACGCCGAAAACCATCACGGAAATCATCCCGAAAACTAGAGATCCTTCGCCTTCATGCCAGTATTTAAACGCTTCCATATTTTGGGCATTTGCCAGCACCGCCATCAAAGCCACCCGGAAGCTATTAACCACAAATCCGACAATCAACGCCATGATTGGCACAAAATACTGCTTGCGCCCAGCGATGGGAAACATGATTAGGCAAATCACAGATAGTCCCAGCACATAGGTCATGGCTTCCATGCCGGAACAGCCATGATACACCTTAACGCCACCATCAGGAAGGTTAATAAAGACCTTATCGTACAGATAGACCTGAAAGCCCATATACCAAAGCATGAACGCCGAAAATTTAGCCGTGATCGGCGAAATATCCGGTATAAATGAGGCAATTACACTCGGTCCACCGAGAAAAAACAGGATAGTTAACTCTTGCCAGTATTGTTTTAATCCTTTAAACCCAGAGGCAAGTAAACCGACACCGATGGCAGAAATAAACGGTAGCAGGCGTAGTAAGGGTGCCAGCCTTTGCACACCATTATTCAGTGTCAACGTACTCATCCTGGCACTATCCCACAGGACAAAGGCGATAACGAGCGCCCCAGCGATGCTAGGGAGGACTCCACTTTCCAGGTTTAACTCATGGCGTTTGCCCCACAGCAGGGAACCGACAGCTAGCCAAAACAAAACGCTCATGCCGAGTTGGGCTTCGTCTCCGGCTTTCCAACCGAGTGTCATGTAAATGGCAACTAAGCCAGCGGCTATGGCAAGAAGCCAGTAGGGGGGGATTTTTAATCGTTGCAGGGGTGTGAGGGAGGTGGCTTTCATAGGGATTTTTGGGTAGAAACGATTAGGGATAAAGATTAACCAAACTGAAGCCTTATCCTTACATTAAAGTCGAGATCATTATCGTTTGTCAGGTCTGTCCAGGCAAATTCATTGGGGGACAGTCGCCAGAAAGTATCGCTCCCATTGGGGTTAGCGGCAATTAATGAGAAAAAGGCTAAAGGCGAATTCCCCAGTAAATTGTCGGGGTTTTCCTGTAAAAACTGTTCGGTTGTGCCATTTGGGATCAAATACCATCCCAAAGCGCGATCGCTCTCCACATTCAGTGTCCTTTGTCCATTCCCCGTCTCTCCCGGTGCAACGATAACCTGGCGATTCGGCTGAGAAAGGGCAGCCGCAGCATATCCTGGATCACCGGGGAATAAATTTCCGATTCGTCCATTGGGGTGATCAAACAAAAATAAACCCAGTTCATGATTGATCAGACTATCTTGTGCCATCCAGTTTAAAATCAGGGGTCTGATTTCCTCCAAATCCCCTGGCACCGTCCAATCAGCGTTACTCACATTGAAGATAATATCATTAAAATCTTGATCGCCTCCCCCGGTGAGATCTTCCCAAGCTAATTGCACCATACCATCCCCCAAGTCGGTGCGTTGAACATGGTTAAACTGGTCAGGATTTGCCGCCGTTACGGAGAAAAAGGCAATAGTTTCCCCATCTAGACGATTTTCGGGATTCTGCGCCAGCCAGTCTGCTGTGGTACTATCCTGAATTAGATAAAACACCCAATAGTCTCCCGCCTCTAGGGTCAAATCCACACCCTTACCCACATTTTCACTTCGGGCAAATAATACCTGGCGTTCGGCACGGGTTAAGGCTTGCTGGGCATATCCGGGATCACCAGGGCGCACCCCATTCACAGTCCCCATCGCATCATCTACCCGCAAGACACCCACTTCATTTTTAAACTTGGCTTCTCGGAACGTCCAGTCGAACTGTAAGCGCACCGCCTCTTTTGGAGTTCCGCCAACTTGGAAAACTCCCTGGGTTGAACCAATTTGTGCCAAATCCACTAAACCAACGGGTAGAGTCGGTGTAGGTGTAGGGTTATCATCACCTTCATCAACATCCGCGATCGCAATCTCAAAGTCCTCTTCAAAAGAGAAGCCATCGGCATCGGTACTGCGAACTGTAATCTGATGACTCTTGTTTGTCTCAAAGTCTAGCTGAGAACCATCTGCAACTTGCAATTTATTTTGCGCGATCGCAAACCGTCCTCCCGCATCATCAATTAACCTGTAAGTATGGCTATCGCCCACATCCGGGTCATTCGTCGAAAGCATACCCACAACCGTCCCCGGTGACGTATTTTCGGCGACAGTTCGATTATCTAAACCAATGGCTGTAGGCGGATTGCCAACGGGAGTCGCTGGACTTTGCCAAACTGAGAAAAAGGCATCCCGATTCCCACCCGAAGTACCCTGAAGCGGATTAACCGTAATCATATTCGTACCCGTGTTCGTGGACACCATTGCCCGGATATCTCCAAACACCGCCACTCCATTCACCTCGGAACCCGATGGATTACCTCCCGACCAAAGTCCCACCAGTTCCCTCGCTTGAAAATCCTCGCTGACAGCAATTACTGCTCCTTCAAAGCCACTGTAGTCTCCTACAGGAGTCCCATTGATTTGCAACTGGGAACGATCGGGTAAAAAAGCACCAGCTTGACCCCCAATATAAACTCTGCCCTTGGCATCTGCCGTAATCGCATTAACTGCAAATGAATTTCCTGCATTATCGGAGGAACGGCGGGTGAGGAAAATCTGACCCTTATCCAGAGTTCCTGTCGCCGGATTCAATCGGGCAAAATAGGCAAATTTCCCGCCACCACTGTTTGAGGTGTTCGTGTAGTTGTCGATATTAACATTACCAGCCGTAGTGGTGATATTTTTGGGATCGCGTTGAAAAACACTATTCCCGCCGTCCAAGCTACCTGCCAAGTAAAGCTGATTATCCTGTCCAATCGCTACTCGTAACCCACGAGTATCTGCACCTAGATTTTCTGTTGTGGCTTCATTGGCAGAAAAATCGTAATTTTCCCAGTTAATCTGACCTGTGTAACTATAGCTGCGGAGTAGGGGAAGCTGTAGATTAGCACCCACCTGTCGATATCCGGTGACAAAGACCGATGAAGTATTACTGTCAATTGCCACATCTGCAATCTGGGTTCCTGAGACAGTAAAATTACCGATGGGAGTCCCCTGTGGATTATAAACCGTCACCTGCTTATCTGCGAGGACAGCAACTTGACCCTGCCCCGCCACGGCGACTCGTTGGGCGCTACCTGGATTCGCACTCCAGAGAACTTGGCTGGCGTCACTGTTAAGGGTTTTAACGCCAAAATCACCGACCACTGTAATTGTGCCATTGTTGCGATTGAGATCCAAGTCATCCACATCAGTACCCACCTGAGTCACCGATAGCACGGTTTGTCCCGTGGAATCTACACGGATAACTGCCCCCTGCCCTGGTGCTAAACTCTGAGTTGGTGTTAGATCAAAATTCCCCCCAATCACAATCGTTCGATCTGGGGCAATTTCCACCGCATTGCCACTGTCATCACCACTTCCCCCCAAAAAACTGGCACTCCTGACTGTTAGATTATTATCCACCGCATCCAGTACCGCCTGATACGCCGACTGCGCCCACTTATGCAACGCCAAGTCTGATTCAATAGTTCCCTGAGATACCTCCAAATCCCAGTCACCGCCCAGGGCTGCACTACCCGTGCGATCGCTAGAGGCGGCTACATCTGCCCCTGTCAACTGACTCACCTGTTCGATGAACTGCTTTCCTGATGCGGTTGCTACCAAACTACAGGCATAGAATAAAATATCAGCATCCGGTGTTAACGCCCCTGCCCAAGTTTGCAACTGACTGGCATAAGTATTCAGGGTGTCAAGATTCAATTGTCCTGTGCCTAATTGCAAACCTGCCGACATACCATGGGAAATAATATGAACACTGGATAGTTCTTGGCGTTTTGCCAATACCTGGGTAATTTGGCTAACCCCATCTTGATCCGGTGTCAGCATAACCACCTCAGCCCCAGGTACAACCCCAGCCACTAAGGTTTCGGCATCGGCAATCCCTGCGTCCACGAATACTAAAGTACCACCTTCGTTCCCCAGATCCAGCCCAGTGAGGACATCTCGCCCCGTTGATTCTTTTGATTCAGCGTTTAATGTCTCTGAGACTTCTCGCCTAGATAAGCGGCGTTCTAGGAACGGAACTGCCTCTTCAATGTCAATAACCGGAATGTCTGGAAATACCTGCCACTCTGGGATATACGCCTCACCAATGGGGTTGCGATCGCGGTTTGGTAAGCCATTGACTCCACCGATTGGATTGGACGCGAGTTCCTCTGAGTACCCAGATAAAATGTCCGCCTCAGCGGATACTCCCAATTCTGTTCTTGGTTTGATCAGTTCCATCTATACCTAACAACCCTTCATCGCCATTGCCACTCCAATCTAGCCTTATAAATCCGGGAATCAAAGAGTGTTGAGAGTATAGAGACGATTCAGAAGTTCCCTGTCTAATCACCAATGACGAATGAAAACTTAAAAAAACGCAACATTATCGAGAGTGCTTCGTAAGAATATTTTACATTTTTTTGCTCTGATCTTGGTTAAGCTGAAAATAACAGAGGAATTCAAGGGAAAAAAATTATGAATGCTGTTTTTGGGACTAGCGCTAAGCGACCCACCTGGCAAACGATTGCTCTGTTTGTCTTGGGTCTGTGGTTAAGTAGTAGCTTCATTCTAGATTTCGTGATCATGCCCACACTGGGAACGGCTGGTATGTTGAGCGACGCCAGTTTTGCCAGTGCTGGTTATTCGGTTTTCTGGATATTTAATCGTATCGAGTTACTCTGTGCCGCTTTAGTGTTAACTAGCATCTTGGCATTGCGTGGTACATCTAATCTATATCATCATGTCAGACGCTGGTCGATCTTATTATCTGGGCTTCTGTTAGCAATTGCTCTCATTAATACCTACATCATGACGCCCCAGATGAGCGCTCTAGCGATGCAACTGAATATGTTTGAGCCAGCAACGGGTATGGCAAGTGGAATGGTTCAGATGCATGAAGGCTATTGGTTTTTAGAGGCGATTAAGTTAATTGTCGGTGCGACTGTATTGGCTTGGTGTTATCACGATTCGCGAGAAATCGCTTAACAGGTTTTACCATTGAACCACCATCAGTAGGGGCACGACATGTCGTGCCCCTACTGGTTTGATACTAAATCCGGGTTTTCCACCCCCGTTATGATTCAGTCTGCTGAGGCGGACTACCCTTCGGGAAGGCTTCGCCTACGTTGGTTTAGCAGCGATTTCAATCGCCGTGACCAAACCCCTACGGCGTGGTGAGGAATCGCCGTCCTTGTAGGGCAGTGAGGATGTCAAAATTGACAACGTTGAACCGCTGCAGCGGAATCTCCCCGAATTCGACGGATAGCGACTTCTAGTTCACTTAAATCTTCTTGCAAACCGCAATACTGAACTTGTAGAGTCTGTAATGTCTCAGCTTCCACTGTCTTGCGCTCTTCTAACTGACGCAGTTCAGTTCGAGCCGTCGCTATTCTTTGTTCCGTGGTTTGGATTTCCCCTTGCAGTGTACTTAGGCGTTGTTGTACGGTGCGGAGTTCGCGGCGAGAGACTTCCAGGCGTTCTTGATCGGTTTCGATTTCCCCACGTACCGCCACCAATTGGGCTTCTAGGCTTTGGCGTTCACTCTGTAGAGACTCAACTCTGGCTTGGGCGCTGCTAACCTCTTGTCGCACTTCAACTAACCGTTGTTGAGATTGACGTACAGAGGCTTGAGAGGATTCGAGGCGTTCTTGAGATGTTTCAATTTCCTCCTGTATCGCCACCAGCCTCGCCTCTCGACTTTGGCGTTCACTTTGGAGTGATGTCAATTCGACTTGGGCGGTGTTAATTTCTTCTCGCACTTCAACTAACCGTTGTTGAGATTGTCGCACAGACGTTTGGGAGGCTTCCAGGCGTTCTTGAGCGGTTTCAATTTCCTCCCGTACCGCCACCAGTTGAGCTTCTAAGCTTTGGCGTTCACTTTGTAGAGACTCAACTCTGGCTTGGGCGCTGGTAATTTCCTGTCGCACTTCAACTAACCGTTGTTGAGATTGTCGCACCGCCGCTTGAGAGGATTGGAGTTGGGTTTGGGCGGTGTCAATTTCTTCTCGAATGGCGATTAATTGTTGTCGAGATTCCCGGATTTCGACTTGGAAGGATTGGAGTTGAGTTTGGGCGGTTTGAATTTCTTCGCGCAGGGCGACTACTCGCTGTTGCGATTGATTGACTTGAGATTGAGAGGATTCAAATTGGGCGGTTAGGGTTTGGCGTTCATTCCGCAATGTCTCTAATCGGGCTTCGGCGGTGCGAATTTCGGCTTGCAGCGCTACAAGTCGCTGTTGGGCGCCACGAACTTCGGTGGTAGATTCGCCAGAGGTGGTAAGAATAGAGAGTAAGGTCGTTACTTCCAAATCTGTGCCGTTAAAACTCGCCGCCCGTTCTAAAGACGCGATCGCTTGGTCGAAACGTTCTAATTGATACAGCGCCAATCCCCGCCGTTTCCAGGCGAGGGCGTTTCGCGGTTCAAGTTCTAAGGCTTTGTCACAACTGGCTACCGCGTCTTGATAGCGTTCGAGTTGATAGAGTGCGGCGGCGCGTTCCACCCAAACCGAAGCCATCTGAGCATCAATTTGCAGAAGTTGGTCATAGATAGATAGAGCCTGATTATACTGTCGCAACTCAGATACCAGCACTTGGGCAATTCGCTTGGGTATGACTGTGGTGATTAAGCTTTGTTCATACTCAGATTCGGCGTTCAAGGTTAAGGCTTGTTGCCATGTCGTCACCGCCGCCTGATAGCGTTGTAGTTCGTATAAGGCTTGTCCTTTCTGATACTGAGCTAAAAGATAACTGGGTTGAAGTCGAATCGCTTCATCGTAGGATGCGATCGCGCTTTCGTACTGTCCCCAATTACTAAATATCTCACCACGCCAGTACCACGCCAAGAACGCCTCTGGCTCAATCTGCACGATCCGCTCTAGGATGGCTATTGCTTCGCGATATTTACCCACACCCCGTAACTGGCTCACCTGTTGCCACAATTGATCCAGCAATTGCCCTTGCGCGATCGGCATTGTGGTGGGGGTGCGATCGAACTTTAGAGGTTCAATCGGTGTTTGCACCGTCGCACTGGCGATTCCACCAGTTATCAATGTAGCTAAGGCTACGCCTATCTGAACTGGGATTTTTGACATACTGACTCCTCAGACCTGAAGATACCATCAACGAGAATAACTCTGTTGATAGTTTAAATTAATGTATAACTTTATCAAGTTCTTTGTTTATATACTACTTGTGATTAACAAATCCGTAATATCTTAGCAGAAGTTTAAGAATTAGTTATCTCTAAAGAGAGCGTAGACTGTTTTTTGGGCGACAAAATCATTGGTTCCTATTGACAGGCGGACTAAATTTTCCATGACGCGATCGCTCCTGGTTAAGCTGTCACGCATTTAAAATTGGGAATGGGTAGCGAGCAAGACGCTTGCATTACCACAATTTTGCAGTTGTTGACATTAAGGTTTAAATGCCGAACAGCTTAATCAAGTCAGCACCCTACCTGTGCTATAGTATTATTATGTCAGATTTGACATAATCAATGAAATTATTAGGAACGGAAAACAGGTATGTGGTATTTAAAGCATGAATTATCCCAGCGAGAGCAAGGTTGTTGTTTGGCTCAGTGGCGAGGTAAAGACTCCGCCCTTTTCAGCATCAGCTAGGATTGAGGCAGGGTTGTTGTTACGGAGGTTGCAAGAGGGCGATATGCTCTCAATGCCTATCTCTCGAACCATGCCAAGCATTGGTACTCATTGCCATGAGTTGCGAATCGATGATAGTGAGGCTGATAAAAAGTGGCGAATTGTTTACCGGATTGATTCGGATGCCATTGTTATAGCAGAAGTCTTTCAAAAGACTACCCAAAAAACGCCTAAGCGTGTGATTGAGAATTGTAAGAGACGGCTAAAATTGTATGATGAAATCTCAGGGATGACATAATGGAGAGCTAATGATGGATGCAGTTAAGCGTCAACGTTTAGAAGCAGCGGGTTGGCGAGTTGGCAATGCAGAGGATTTTCTAGGACTTTCACCGGAGGAGGTAGCTTTTATTGAAATGAAGCTGTCTCTGAGTAAACGATTGAGGGAGCTTCGTTTGAGCCAGAAGCTCTCTCAGGAGAGTTTGGCGAACAGAATTAATTCGAGTCAGTCGCGGGTAGCAAAGATGGAAACAAGTGATCCATCAGTGTCTCTTGATTTGATAGTGCGGACGTTATTGGCAATGGGAGCAACTCGTGAAGATGTGGCAGGAGCGATCGCCTCTTCTTCTTCCAGTTTATTACTCTAATTCCCAATAAGGAGTGACAGTGGAAATGCTTGAACTTTAACAGCGCGTCGTTCTATCTCGCAACCTTCCAGAACATCATCTGCAAAAAGGTGACGTTCTAACCCTAATTGATGATGTGCCTCACCCTAGCGGTGGCGAAGATGGATATATTTTGGAAGTTTTTAATGCTGTGGGTGAATCCATTAATGTAATTGCTGTGCCGATTTCCGCCGTTCAAGCCTTGAAAAATAATGAAATTATCACCGTTCGTTCTCTTGATGAATCCGATTCGGTCAGGAGAATTGTTGAGGAAGTCTTGGCGAGCTTGAATATAGGCAGTTTATTGGTCAAACACTTTCTGCCAAAGTTCGATATCGTTGTTTGTGGGTTGCTCTGGAAACATGGCTTTTAACTTTTATCCCTATCTTATTTCCTTAATGCTTAGTGTTCCACTTTAGAGCAGTCGGGTATTTTTAGGCAAGACTAAAACCTGTCCTCTACAATTACAGCAGATTCAGGAGCGGATAAACCTTTTTCAGCCACTAAAGTGGCTACTACAAACGGTGCGATCGCGTCCTATTGAAATTGCCTCTGAAATCCAGTCATGTCTTAGGATAACGCGGTTGATGAGGCTGATTTATCGCCCTCGCAGTTATCGATAAACCTTTTTAGCCACTAAAGTGGCTACTACAAACGATCACACCCTCTCCGGGTTGACTACCCGCTTGATAAGTTAGTCCGCGTAGGCGGACTTTGTTTGTGTAGCAGCGATTTAAATCGCCATCGCATAAAGGGGATTACAAAAACAAATAAACCCCCCGGAATCCGGAGGGTTGGAGAGATCTCAAAGGAGGAGAGATCAAACCTTCGCTTCTTCTTTCACCAATTTATCCCAACCCAAATCCTTGAGGCTGTTATTGCGACGCAGGGGACGAGTTGCTAACTCCAGAATATCCCGCGCATTGGTAAAGCCGTGAATCTGAGCAAATGTAAACTCAACGGACCACTTGGTATTAATTCCTCGCGCTTCTAAGGGATTCGCATGTGCCATTCCCGTAATTACCAAGTCCGGTTTCAACTCATAAATTCGCTGAATTTGATTGTAGTTATCCGGTTTCTCGATAATCTTCGGTGTCGGTACTCCCATCTCCTGACAGGTTTTCTCCAGCAGATCCAATTCCGCCTTTTGATAACGCTTATCCATATAGGGAATGCCAATTTCTGGACAAGTCATCCCGCAGCGAATCAGGAAACGAGCCAGGGAGATTTCCAATAAGTTATCCCCCATGAAGAAAACCGACTTACCGCGTATTAACTTGACATATTCTTCCAGGTTTTCCCAAATATTCGCTTCCCGTTCATCTAACCCTTTCGGTTCAATTCCAAACACCGAACAAATCTTCTCAATCCAGGCGCGAGTTCCATCGGGACCAATGGGGAACGGTGCGCCGATTAGTTTACACTTGCGGCGACGCATTAAGGTTGTCGCGGTGCGGCTTAAGAAGGGGTTGACACCAGAGACATAATACCCTTCTTCAATCACGGGGAGTTCCGTATATCGCTTCGCGGGTAACCAACCAGAAACCTTAATTCCTTGCTTCTTCAGTTCTAGGGTAAGGTTTGTCACCACGGGGTCAGGTAACGAGCCAAATAATACTAGGGGTGGGTGATCCACATACTCCGATTCTTCAGCCGCTACCTCTTCTTTCTGGCGTCCAAAGTTGAGCAGTTTGGAAATCGCATTCCGTTCTTCTTTTTCCGCTTCTACTTTTGGTGCTTTACTGGGACATTTGTGAGCCATCGCCGCGAGGACTGTATCTTCCCCTTGAGTGAACGCATAGTCCAACCCATTCGCCCGCGCTGTAACAATGGGAATCCCAAGCTCCGCTTCCAGCTTCGGCGCTAAGCCTTCTAAATCCATCTTAATGATTTCCGTGGTGCAAGTGCCAATCCAGACAATTACACTAGGGTTGCGATCGCGCTTAATCTGTAAACATAACCGCTTCAGTTCTTCGTAGTCATTCAGTTGAGCGGAAATATCTCCTTCTTCTAATTCCGCCATCGCATAACGGGGTTCAGCAAAAATCATCACCCCCATGGCATTTTGCAGGAAATAGCCACAGGTTTTAGTCCCAATGACTAAGAAAAAGCTATCTTCAATCTTCTGATATAGCCAAGCCACACAGCTAATCGGGCAAAATGTATGGTAATTTCCAGTTTCGCATTCAAACTCTAGCGATTGGGGGTTTTGAAGCGCTGTCATAATTAATTCTCCTCTCTTCGTTTATTAAAATTTTCATTTGTCATTTGTCCGTTGTCTTTCGTAACTGTTCCTTATTTTTTGGTTCTCGGGTTTGGGTGAATATATGGGAAGAAGCATTGATGTGACAGTGACAACAGATAGTCCCCCAAATGCTTCACCCCTACAAACCTACAAACCTAACCACAAATGACTAATGACCAATGACCAATGACTAATTAAACCATCATCAGGTCAAGTTCTTCTTCCTCTGACGTTACCTTGGGTTGTGGGGGATTCAGGTAGAAGTCAGACAGTAAGGAGAACAACTCGCGATCGGGGGAGTCGTTGGGAATGACTCCTTCTGGACGTGCCAATACTTGATCGGCAATATTGAGATAGTAATCACACACAGGTGTCAGAGATGGATCAGTTTCTGCCATTTCAAAAATGGTTTTTCCCTTAACCCGAGAGATGCGAATATCTTCAATTAAAGGCAGAATTTCCAACACGGGAATGGGTACAGCTTCAATATACTTATCGATCAGATCCCGCTTCGAGGTACGATTCCCGATGAGTCCAGCTAGGCGCAAGGGGTGGGTACGGGCTTTTTCACGCACGGAAGCCGCAATTCGATTCGCCGCAAATAAAGCGTCGAAGCCGTTATCGGTAACGATCATGCAGTAGTCGGAATAGTTCAGAGGCGCAGCGAATCCCCCACAAACTACGTCACCGAGAACATCAAACAGAATTACATCGTACTCGTCAAAGGCATTGAGTTCTTTGAGTAGCTTCACCGTCTCACCGACAACATAGCCACCGCAACCTGCACCGGCTGGGGGTCCACCCGCTTCGACGCAATCAACGCCACCATAGCCTTTATAGATCACGTCTTCTGGCCAAACGTCTTCGTAGTGATAATCCTTTTCCTGAAGCGTATCGATAATCGTGGGAATGAGAAAGCCTGTCAGGGTAAAGGTGCTGTCATGTTTCGGATCACAGCCAATTTGCAACACCTTTTTGCCGCGTCTGGCTAAAGCTACGGAGATATTACAGCTTGTTGTGGACTTACCAATACCGCCTTTTCCATAAACTGAGAGTTTCACGCTTCGTCGTCTCCTATCGTTTGGATCAAAACTGGAATGTTGTCGTAGCTATTAAATGAGCTGGCATCTGGGCTTGGGCTGAGTCGTCAGCCGTTGCTTACCGCCTGCTAATCGCATTATTGACATAACTCCTCTGGAAAGGAAAGGGGGAGTTGGAATGGGATGGGGTTTAAGTCTCCATCTAATGACGCCTATGAATGCCTAAAAGCTTTTATGGGTTCAGAATGACTCTGAAGCCAATTTAAGCAAATTATTCGAGTTTTGTGTATTTTATTTATATAAATGTGAACAAAAGCAAAAAATACGGGTAATTGACCTCAAGGCTGACCAAGCTGGCTCACTTTAGTGACCTGATTCCAGCTCAACGCTGACGGGAAATGGGGTATATAGATGGGGTTTGGCGCGATCGCATCCCCTAAGCTCGAAACACCCTGATCCCCAAAGTCCCTAGATTTACGTCAGTCAGAGAACCTGCGATCGCGGGTTTGGCTTTCCTTCGGCAAGATGGTTGTAAATAAAGATTAATTTTTGTGGCAGTGATTACACTCGCCGCGATCGGCAACCACTGGCATAGCTTTAAATCTATGGTTGCAATATAAATATACATATAACCAAAAAACCAATTGTGTTGAGATCGTTCACCGGAGAAAGGCGGAGCGGGTTTAGTCACATCCCTTGTGCAACCAAAAAGATAATAGTGAAACCCGCCCCTACGCACGCGCCAGGTTCCCTATTGTTTTTAAATAGCATCAGGATAACCACAACCCAATAGAAAAGCCGCGACGCTTGTTTACTACTAAAATAAGATTACTAGCACTCCTTTAACTTCAGGCTTAACAGGGATAAAACTATGAAATTTATCAGCCCCAAGGTCGATTATGCCTTTAAAAAAATATTCGGTTCAGAACAAAGCAAAGAGGTTTTAATCAGTTTCCTCAATGCCATTATTTATAATGGAGAGAAAATTATTCAATCCTTGACAATTGCCAATCCTTATAATCCAGGTCAGGCAATAACCTTAAAAGATACTTATTTAGACATAAAAGCCGTTTTAGCTGACGGCTCTGTTGTTATTATTGAAATGCAAATAGCGCGGGTGACAGCTTTTAGCAAACGGATCGTTTACAACCTGACTAAAGCTTATAGTAATCAGTTAGGAATTGGGGAAAATTACCTGATTCTCAATCCGGTGATCGCCGTAACGATTACGGATTTCATCCTGTTTAACAATACCCCAGATGTGATAAATCAATTTGTTTTTCAGGAAAAAAACAAAAATTTTAAATATCCTGATCCAGAATTGCAGCTAATCTTTGTAGAGCTACCGAAATTCAAGAAGACCTTGTCAGAGTTAACAAGTTTAAGCGATAAGTGGATTTACTTTCTAAAAGAAGCGGCTAGTCTTGATAATATTCCTAATAATTTGGGAGACGTGTCTGAGATAGAACTGGCTTTAAATATTGCCAACCAAGCTAAAATGACAGTAGAAGAGTTAGAAGTCGTGGAGCGGCGGGGGATCATGTTGCAAGATGAGAAAGGGCGGATAACCTATGCGGCAGAACAAGGGGAAGCAAAAGGAAGAGAGAAAGGACGTTTGCAAGAAGCGATCGCTCTAGTTATGCGTTTACTTAAAAAGCGTTTTGGAGAACTGCCAGATGCGATAAGTACGAAGGTTGAAAGGTTGCCTTTACAAGAGTTAGAAAATTTAACCGAGGAGATTTTAGATTTAAATCGTTTGGAGGATTTGGAACGTTGGTTAGACGAACATTCGCCGTCTTAATCAGGTGTACGAGAATCTAGGTACACCAATGGGTTCTCTTGGATCTGGCGTGGAAATTGTAGCAGTAAGCTACAAAATAGATTTTGGTAATCACGCAAATGCTTAAATCTATCCTAGAATAATGTTTGTTTATCACCCATAAATCTACCGATCGCGACGTCAGTAGCAATGCACCCGATGGTTTGTTAGCAAGATGTCTCCAGATTCTTCGCTTCGCTCAGAATGACATGTTAAAATCCAACTTGGTATTAACCCTCTGTCAATAAAGAAAGCCACAACTAAGAATCCCCCCTTTTACTAGAAAAGAGGGGACTCCCAAGGAATAGATTTAGGATTAGATAGAGAGTTCAGTTAGTGCTTCTGTATAGGATTCGCTGGTTGAATAAGTTCGTTGAAGTTACCAGCACTTTTATAGTAAGCCCTTAATTAGCGGGTTGACAATAAAAATCGGTCAACTTTATAAAAACTTTATAGATATCTTGATTAGCTTTATCGGAACTTTATATTTAAGATCATCTGACATTTACAATGGGGGCGGCTAGGAGAGCATCCTAAAAGCGAATGCACGTTCCCGCCGCCCTTGTGGTTATGACAAAAGGAATGATACCAAATCCGCCTTTATCACCCCTTTTGCCACGGCGATTGAAATCGCTGCTACACAAACAAAGTCCGCCTGCGCGGACTAGGTTATAACGGGGATAGCTAACCCGGATTTGGTATAATTACGGTGCTAAAGCGTTTCCGCGCAACAGACTACCAATGGTTTTGGCAGTAATTTTGAGCTGCACCAAAGGATTAGCAGGTACAACCGTTTTGTACAAGTAACTGTCAAATGTGAGTCGCTGCACATCCAGATCCGAACACATCTCCACAAATGCTTCACGAGTCGCATCGGAGCGATAGAATACGGTTTGCAGAATATCCAGCACCTTATAGGTGATGCCGTATTTCTTATCCCAACGCTTGAGATAAAGCTTGAGGTCATCTTCCGTGGGAATGCGAGTTCCACCATTGGAGGTTTCGACAATGGTTTCGGCGCACATCCGCGCGGATTTTGCCGCAAAGTAAATCCCTTCACCGGAAGATTTCGTTACTGTTCCGGCTGCGTCTCCAACTAACGCCACCCGACCAACAACTCGCCGAGGTCTGGGATGCTCTGGAATCGGGTGTGCTTCTACTTTGATAATTTCACCACCGAGGAGTTTCTTTGCTGCACGAGCGCGAATCCCCGCCTGTAGCTTTTTAATTTTGGCTTGGTTAACCTTCATCGTACCCGTGCCAACGGCAACGTGGTCGTATTTGGGGAAGACCCAAGCGTAGAAGTCAGGAGAAACGTCGTTACCCACATACATTTCTGCCAGGTCTTCGTAGTAGTTCATCATGTCCCCTGGTAGGCGAATCCGCTCTTGGAACGCGATCGCATAATTGTAGTCCCCGGCGTCAATTGCCTTAGCCACGCGGGAATTAGCGCCATCAGCACCAATCACCAGGTCTACTTTCAGGGTTTTTTGTACGCCACTGAGACTCCCATCGGAATGGTCGGCGTAGTGAAGGGTATAGGGTTCTGTATTACTTGTGGGAATATCGAGTTTATGAACAGTGCCATTAATTAAATTTGCACCCAACTTGGCAGCGCGGTTCCGCATGAAGCCATCTAGGACTTCGCGGCGGCACATGCCAATATATTCGTCTTCTTTTATCAGGTTGATATCCACCTCTATATTCGATGGCGAGATCATTTTCATCTTTCTGACTCGCCGATCGATAATCTCAGGTGGCAGGTCAAATTCACTAACCATACAGAGCGGAATGGCTCCGCCACAGGGTTTAGCATTGTCTAGCTTGCGCTCAAACAAGTAGGTTTCGATTCCGGCTTTTGCTAGAGTCTCTGCGGCAGACGAGCCAGCAGGTCCTGAACCAACAACTGCAACCCTTAGTGCAGGCATGTTTTCTCCCAATCGTTTTCGAGGTACGGATGGCATGGTATCACGGACGTCTGGCTGATTTCATCACTTAGGTGCGATCGCGGCTCAATTTGAAATACAGCTTAACAATTTGCCTTTACAAAGCTTAATATTTGTCTTATGTCCTTTGTCTTGTGTCATTTGTCAAGAGACAGGCATCTCCATCGTTACAATTGAGAAAACTGTTCAATCCAATACTGGTATGTCAGCACCGCACTTGTCGCCAACACAGACAAGACAAATACTGGTATGTCAGCACCGTACTTGCCGCCAACAAGGTGCAGCAAAAGTCTTGGCAGCGTTTCAAGCCTCACCTGTCAATGGAGTTACAGTTAGCGGTAGCCGCTGTCTAGGAGAATGTGGCAACGGTCCGATAGTCGTGGTTCTGCCTGAAGAAACCTGGTATTGTCGCGTTCACCCCGATGAAGTTCCCGCCGTAGTACAACGGCATATCAAAGACGGACAGCCCGTGAAGGCGATGCTTTATCGCAAGTACCATTGACCGAAGAAAGGCAGATGGCACAAGGGTGGGTTTTGTTGAGAGGTTATTGGTAGATACCACACCCCTATTGACTTCCATGGTATTCGTGGGTTAAAAAGGGAACATCCAAAACTTCACCGTCAACCTCTCCCACCTGAACCTTAAGACCAACGCCTCCAGCTTTGGTGCGGATATAGGCTAAACCTAAGTAACCTTGTTCTGTTTGAGTACAACTGGTTAACTTACCTACTTTTTCCCCATCCACGGTTACCACGGTTCCCGGTTCCACAGGTGCTGGTAAACGCACTCCCCACAATTGCTGCTTGACACCCTTGTAAGTATTTAACCGCGCGATCGTTTCTTGACCGATATAACATCCTTTATCAAAGGAAATCGTATTCCACAACCCAGCTTCTAGGGGATTATAATCCTCTGTCAGTTCGTAATCGGGAAGTGGGCGCCCTTGTTCAATTCGCAACTGCTGCCATACGCGATCGCCCATTGGTGTAGCATTGGCTGTAGTTAAGGTTTGCCATAGCTTTGCCCCATCGCTGGCGGGGACAATTAAGGTATATCCAGGGAGTGCCAAACCACTTCCTCTAGCAATTCGCACATCTATATCATTTAGGTTTAGATGTTGATGACTGCCATATCCCTCTCCAATCGGCAACTGGACACCTAGCTTGGTCAAAAGGGTATCACTTTCAGGTCCAACTAGGCTAAAAATAGCAGTCTCATTCGAGATATCTCCCAATTCTACCCGATCCATAGGAAAGATATAGCGATCCAGCCATTCTAGTAACTGTTGACGCCGATTGGGAGATACTAAAAGTAATACCGCATCTTCAGTAACGTAAGTGGTTACCAGATCAATAGTACGGGCAGTTGAGGTAACAAAAACCGTATCACAACCTTGTCCTGGTTTCAGTTTCTGGAAATCATTGGTACTTTGATTATGCAAAAAGCGCAGTCTATCGTCATCGGAGATTTTCAGCAGTCCCCAATGGGATAGGTCAACTAAAGCCACCCCTTGACGCGCGGCTTGTATAGCGGCTGCATCATTACCGAAACTGGTTGGCACTTGCACCTGGGCAACTGGTTCAAACGTTGCTCCTGCACTACGCTGCATCTCTTGTAAGGTTTGGCTCATACGTCAAATCTGTTGTTAACCCAATACGGCTTAGTTCATAAAAATTGTAGAGTAAAAGATGAACATAGAAAACAGTCATTGAGAATTTGAGAAGAAGTTAACCGCTAAAATTTTTTGTGCTTGCAGGTAAATGACTATATCATGTACTTGTGTTAATGGGTTAGTACAAGCAGCACCCTCTAATTTTTTAGCATTCGCAATAGCTTGATCGAGTTGTGGTTTCAGTAAACCGTAGTAACCTGATTTACTTTTATCATAATCTTCAATACCGACTTTATTAAATTCTTTATTTAACTGAGCGATCACTTGTTTATAATTCTCAAAGGGACTACTTGTATAGCGGTAATGCAGTAAAAACCAGAACTCAAAACAGGGAATCGACAGAATTGGCTTAATTTTGTAGACTGAATAGCGATGAGCATCCATTATAGCTTGCTTATATTCTGGTCTATCCCCATCAAAGAGGCAAAAAACTTCATCATATTTTGCGCTTGAGTTCTTGTTCAGACTTTCCTCGCTGCTTTGGCATGGTTTAAATATTGAGTCCACCGACAAATGGAATAGCTCCATATCGACCTTTTAGATAACCTTTTTGTAGGGATTCATCCTCACAAGGATTAAATTCATGTAAGGAGTAGAGCTTGGTCATACTTTTATCTTTTTCTGTAAACCATATCTGATCGGGACGGAAAATTTCTCCATCGAGAAGACTCGTATCATGAGTCGTGAATATCAATTGAGCCTGGTTTTTATTAATGTCTGGATTGTTAAACATTTTAGCTAGTTCTGTCGATAAAACTGGATGTAGGCTTCTATCCAGTTCATCAATCATTAAAATCTCTCCATCTTCAAGAACGCTCAGCCAAGGTTCAGCAAGTTCAAATAAACGTTTAGTGCCTTCAGATTCGTCCTCTAAGTTAAGTGTTACTATTTGTTCAGAATCCATGGTTCTATGGATAATTTTAATATCGGGAATTTCCATGTCTTTGAATTGTTCCCAATAAGGAAATGGGGTGTTATTTATAGCTTTTTTTCCCTCAGATGCTAAAGGAAAAAGGCGCATCTCTATTTTTATATCTGATATATCAAGATCGGCTTGAATCAGAAGGTTAACAACTTTTTGGCAAAACTCTTTGTCTTCTTCACATCTATCAGCAGTGTATAACCCAGAAAAATATGGGCTAATTAGTGGGCTGATCATATTTAAGTTTTCTTCAAACCAATCAAATAACTTTGTTAACTGAGGGTGGTTATTTTGTGCAGCATGAGAGAGGAATAACGAATTGGAACGCACAAAATTTTTAATTCGTTCTTTTTCTCCTTTTAATCCCGCGCCAAACGACCATTCATAGCCATCATCTGCCTGGAAGTCTGGATTATCTGGCTTATAAGTACGAGAGAACCAAGTCTGGGCACGTTTTTTGGGATAGGCAAGTAGCCATTCTTCATAAACTCGGTTTTCGTCTAAACTCACTCCGTATTCATAACGAATTTTATCATGTATAAAAATGACTTCCAAGTCTGTGGGTCGCTTTTGACATTCAGCATCAAGCAAAAAGGGTTGAACATCAAACTTATCACCCTTTTGCATTCGAGAGGCTGAACTAACTACAATATTCTGTAATATCTGCATGGCTCGCAGTAAATTACTCTTGCCAGATGCATTTGCACCATAGATTACAGCACTGGTGAGTAAGTGTAGATCCTTCGTTCTTGGCATAGGAAAACTATTACTACTAAGCATCGCTTCATCTTCCGAAGCCACCATACTTAAGGTTTGCCGTTCTTTAAATGAACGATAATTTTCTACACTGAACTCAACCAGCATACCTGATCTCACTTCATTAACTATCGAGTCTCATTCAAACATTACACCAAAAACCCTATTGAACACCTAATTAGATGGAGTAGGGGCGCACCGACGTGCGCCCAGAAATCAGTAAAATCTATTCCAAAATTTTAGCTGTGTCATGCCACTACAAGTAGAGGCTATACGTAATTTCCTACTAGCGGCAGAGCCGCTGAATAGCATTTCCAGCTTTTAGCTGGAAACGAAAATTGGTAAGGGTTGTGGCTTAAGTTGACACGCATGACCGACGTGTGCCCAGAAATCAGTAAAATCTATTCCACAATTTTAGCTGTGTCATGCCGCTACAAGTAGAGGCTATGCGTAATTGTTTACTATACAATCACCGGATTTTTCCGATTCTCTGTAGAGGCTTTCGACTTTTCCTGCTGTGCTAAAAACTCCGCCAACTGTCCCTCAATCTGCTCCCTGACAATATGACGATATTCCATAAAATGCTCGTTGTGAGCGCAAACAATTAAATAATGCTCCCAAACCGCCGGATTCCGCCGAATCATACTAAACAAATGATGCCAAAACTTCCAGCGTGTTTTCCGTTTCACTCCCTGTCGCCAACAGACAATCGCCACTGCCTTTAAATCCACCCAACTCGGCAATTTAAACGGGGGTTTACACTTCGGTTCTCCCAGTTTAAGAAAATACCGATACACCCGATCTAAATATTGCTCTGGCTCATATAATTGCCAAAACGCTTCGACATATTCCCTAGCAATTTCTTCTAAAGGTCGCGTGGGGATAAAATTCATTAAAGTCGTCTGGTTAATATTGCCATCTTTCCCCCGGAGTCGTCCCTCCTTATCCAATCGATGCCACAAGGCTGTATTGGGTAAGGCTTGCAACATGGCAAAGGTTGTCGTTGGAATTCCCGTCTGTTCCGCAAATCGGACAATCCGCGAACCGGCACCAGATTTCTCGCCATCAAAGCCGACAATAAAGCCAGCAATCACCCGCAATCCAGCCTCAGTAATAATATCCACAGATTCCGCCAGTGAACTGCGGGTATTTTGGAATTTTTTAGTCAACTGTAAACTATCCTCATCCGGTGTTTCAATTCCCAGAAAGACAGCATCAAAATAGCACTCGACCATTAATTGCATGAGTTCGGGATCTTCCGCCAAATCAATGGAGGCTTCGGTATTAAATCGGAAAGGATACTGGTGTGCTTCTTGCCAAACCTTTAATTCTTTCAGCAATAACTTGACATTCCGTTTATTGCCAATGAAGTTATCATCGACCATAAACACACCCCGCCGCCATCCCAGTTCATAGAGATAGTCTAATTCTGCCAATAACTGGGCGGGTGTTTTCGTCCGGGGCTTGCGTCCATAGAGGACGATAATATCGCAAAATTCACATTGAAACGGACAACCCCGCGAGAATTGCACCGACATTGAATCATAGGCGTCAAATTCCAATAAATCGAAGCGAGGAATTGGCGTGGTTGTCACATTCGGCTTTTCCCCATTAGCGCGGAAGATTCCTGTCTCATCTCCCCGTTGAATCGCCTCAACAAACAGAGGTAATGTAATTTCGCCTTCATCTAAGATCAGATAATCAGTCCCCGCCTCCTGCACCTCATCGGGAACAGAGGTAGGGAAAGGACCACCACAAGCGACACGCTTCCCTCGCCGTTTAGCTTCCCGGATTTGCGCCAGTAAATCCCCTTTTTGCACAATCATCGCCGAGAGAATCACAATATCCGCCCATTCCCATTCCGCTTCAGTGACGGCTCGGATATTGCGATCAACCAGTTTAAACTCCCACGTCTGTGGTAAAATAGCCGCAACAGTGACCAACCCTAACGGAGGAAGTAAAACTTTGCGATCGACTAATTCTAATATTTTTTCATAAGACCAGAATGTCTTGGGAAAAAGGGGATAGACAAGTAATGCTTTCATATTAGAACTAAATCACCTAAACTTTGGCATCGGATAATAGTACAAGTTTTAACACAAAAATCCGGTTAGATTAACAAATCCAACGTCATGAATTTCGAGTGAGTGCTTTACCCCCTAAAGCAAACTTGTCAAGAGATAACTTATCGTTTCTCGAATTCTACAAAACCTTCCCTCAAAACCTCTCAAATCCTCTGCGCCCCTCTGCGTACCCCTCTGCGTACCTCTGCGTTGAAAAAATATAATCTTCACTCCATCATGCCAACCTCTGACCTAAAAATAGTCTCCCTACTCCCCAGCGCCACCGAAATAGTCGCCGCCTTAGGCTTAACCGATGCAATTGTCGGGCGATCGCACGAATGCGACTATCCTCCCGAAATCCAGAATCGCCCCGTTTGTACCGAGGCGCGACTGGATGCAGAAAAACCCAGCGCCCAAATTGACCGGGATGTGCGTCGCTTAGTCAAGGATGCCCTGAGTATATACCAAATTAAAATCGATATCCTGGAACAGTTACAACCCACCCATATTGTTACTCAAGATCAATGTGATGTCTGTGCGGTAAATTTTCCAGAGGTGGAGAAAGCGGTTGCTGAACTCACCCGTAGCCAGCCGAAAGTGATTTCCTTGCAACCGAATCAACTTAGCGAGGTTTGGGCAGATATTGAACGAGTGGCGGCTACATTAGGGGTAGACTCGCAACCCTTACTCAGTCAACTCCAGTCTCGTGTGGAGGCGATTCAGCAAAAGACACAGAACCTATCCCTAGCCGATCAACCCACAGTCGCCGCGATCGAATGGACTGATCCGTTAATGGCGAGTGGAAACTGGATTCCCGAATTAGTTGATATGGCGGGGGGTCATCATTTATTTGCCGCTTTGGGTAAGCATTCACCGTATTTAGAATGGGATGCCCTGTTGAAAACTGACCCCCAGGTTATGATTATTATGCCCTGTGGTTTTGATTTAGAGCGCACCCGTAAAGAAACCCAGCAGTTAAGCCAGCGTCCAGAATGGTCAGAGTTACAGGCGGTACGGAATAAGAGAGTCTATATTACTGATGGGAATGCCTATTTTAATCGTCCAGGACCCCGATTAGTTGATTCCTTAGAAATTTTGGCAGAAATTCTGCATCCGGAATTATTTAGTTTTGGCTATCGGGGAACGGGTTGGGACGTTGTAGAGACGCGCCATGCTACGTCTTGAATCTTGTGTAGGGGCGGGTTTTACGACTAACATTTCTTACCTCGTAACCGATGTAACTAAACCCGCCCCGACTAGGTTATCATATCTATCTAAAACGTTATTATTTCCTTCTACGGGCGTGACACAGCTAAAATTGGGGAATAGATTTTACAGTTAAATTGGGCGCACGTCGGTTAATTGGGCGCACGTCAGTGCGCCCCTACGGTAAGTCTTCCATTGGAACCTTCTGCCTTAAAAAAGCCATCTGCCTTCAATACATGATATCACCAGGCTGTCCCCAAATACCCCCATCCCTGCACCTGCGTTCCTATCAGCAACAAGCGGTAACCAACTGGTTTGGCAATCAGGGACGTGGTACGCTGAAGATGGCGACAGGGAGTGGCAAGACAATTACCGCACTCGCGATCGCAACCCAACTCTATCACCAAATTGGCTTACAAGTCTTACTCGTTGTTTGTCCCTATCGCCATCTGGTTACCCAATGGGCGCGAGAATGTCAGACGTTTAATCTAAAACCGATTCTGGCGTTTGAAAGTGTACACCATTGGCAAAATCAACTCTCTTGTGCCCTTTATAACTTACAATCGGGTAATCAATCCTTTCTGACGATTATCACCACCAACGCCACATTGATCACAGAGGGGTTACAATCTCAACTCAAGTACCTTCCCCCAAAAAGCTTAATTGTGGGTGATGAAGCCCATAACTTAGGGTCTCGACGCTTGGAAGAAAGTTTACCACGCAACATTGGCTTACGGCTTGCCCTATCGGCTACACCAGAACGCTATTTTGATGAAGAAGGAACCCAAGGGTTATTCAACTATTTTGGCTCAGTCTTGCAACCTGAACTAACTCTAGCCGATGCGATTCGCCAAGGGGCATTAGTTAACTATCTCTATTATCCGATATTAGTGGAATTAACCGAAACCGAATCAATCGCCTATGCCAAGTTTACTAAACGCATTGGCTGGGCGCTAATGGATAATCAAGATAGCGACATCCAGAATAATGATACTGTAACCGCCCTCTTAATGCAACGCGCCCGTTTAATTGGGTCAGCCGCTAATAAGTTAACCGCATTGCGAGAGTTAATGGCACAACGGTTAGAAACTTATCACACCTTATTTTATTGTGGAGATGGTTCAGTTGAAGGGAATGTGAGTCAGGAAACCACTCGTCAATTAGCAGCAGTAACCCGGTTATTAGGAATTGAACTGGGATATCGGATTAATACCTATACAGCAGACACACCGTTAACGGAACGAGAGGAATTGCGTCATCAATTTGAAACCGGGAAATTACAAGGATTGGTGGCGATTCGCTGTCTTGATGAAGGGGTAGATATTCCGGCGATTCAAACGGCTGTTATTCTTGCCAGTAGTGGGAATCCCCGCCAGTTTATTCAACGACGGGGGCGGATTTTGCGTCCGCATCCTGATAAGGAACGGGCGACGTTATTTGATATGATTGTTCTCCCTCCAGATTTAGGGCGAGAAACCTTAGATGTGGAACGGAATTTACTGAAAAAAGAGTTAAAACGGTTTTTAGAGTTTGCTGACTTAGCTGATAATGCGGGAGAAGCCCGACTGAAATTGCTGCAACTTCAAAAACGGTATGGGTTGCTGGACCTATAAAGTTCATCACCCTAAATCCGATTTAACCCAATCGGTAGGGTGTTGGGGCGGGTTTTACTGTTATCGTTCCTGGTTTACCCAGATGTGACTAAACCCGAAGGTGTAGGGGCGGGTTTTACTGTTATCGTTCCTGGTTTACCCAGATGTGACTAAACCCGCCCCGACTAAGCCCAATAATTAAGTCGTTAAACTCTCCTCTTCTGTCTTAGATTTCTGCTGGGCTCTCTTGAATTTCTTGTGGGCTAACCAACCGAGTCCCAACAATCCCAATGCGGCGGATGAACCGGGTTCAGGAACCGACTGCGGTTCTGACTCCAGGGCTAAGAATGCATCGGTAGCGAGTTGTTCATGGGCGACGGTGGTTGGGTGAATCCCATCCCAGAATAAATACTCGTCTGGATTGTCACAGACTTTAAAATCTTGTGTTCCATCTAATTTCCCGTCATCCTTGAGGGGTTCAATGCAAGAGTCGGTGACATTGGTGAAACCCTTTGCTTCTGGATTGGCGATGGTTTTATTCAGGAGCGAAAAAGCATCAAGCTGTACGATATTGATGTTATCCAATTGACTCAAGTTATCAAGACTTGCACCTAATAGAGTGTTATGGGTCTGAGATAATGAGGTAAGAGCCATGGACATGTCATTACCCATGCTCAGTACGCGAGGGGTTTTGCCTAAATCTGGCAAATTGGGTACGAGGAAATTACGCGCCCCTAAATCGTAGAGCGTTTGTACCGCTTCAGCTAAATTGCCTACTGTTTGCATGGGGTTAGGGTCAGATACAAGCTGATAATCATTAGGACCTCCCCATACAATATAGAGTGCATCCTCATCGGCTTGTTGACCCGCTACCGCTAGGTCATCTTCAAACCAATCAACCTGAGTTAATATTCCTGGTATCAGTTCACCAAGCTCACCCACCCCTTGAGTACCCGTTTGAGCCGCACCGAAGGCGAAGTTTACACTGTTGGTAGCCGTCACACCATTAAAGAATGGGCTAACTTGAGGTTGACCGTTAATGATTGTGATGGGAGAACGGATATCAGAACCGGGAAACAGCACGGATAATTCTGTAGAAGGTATCAGGTTTATTCCCAAATCCTGTGCTAAATAATCGCTCCAAACTAAATCATTAGAAAAACGTCCTTCCTCATCGTAGGGGGGAACCACAGGTTCAACGGGTATTTCAAGTTGTTCAGGCAGTAGAATATTAGCGGCAGTTGTGGCATTGTAAATGTTACCGGGATCTGAGAGACTATCCCCAAAGACATACAGTTTGCTGAATGTAGCCGCTAAAGCCTCTGCGGGCAACATGAAGGAAAGGACGGTAAATCCTAGAGCGACGATTGGTTTTTTCATGAGAGGTCTTCACAGTTATTACTAATGTGGACAATGAGGTTGTGGCATAGACTCCCTGGAAAATCAGGGTATCGTCTGTGCCTCAATAGGTTTGTATGCAGAGAATTGTGATGAATCTTTATGGGGTTATAACTAACCTAGCCTACCCACCATCAGGTCTTAGGTTGTTATAGTAGAGAGTGACATCAAAACAAGGTAGAAAGGTGATGAACAAACACCCTGCTTAAATTAAGTATACATTACATTATTTTCCTCTGGGAGTAAATACAACACATAAGTTAAAGATTTCATAAAGAAATACAAATAAAGAATGAATATAATCGTAATTTAAGGTTTCGTCAACCCCCGATGTGATGACTTTTAAATATCCAGACATAGCCACTCAAGCAATCTCCAGAATTTTATCGGAAAAGCGTTCCGCCTATAATCGACAGGGGGCGTTATTTGACGTACAAGAACCGATTACCAGTGCGTCGCCAGAGGTGCGTCGGATTATTGAGAGAGTGTTACAAGCCGAAAAAGATAAGCTTTATATGAAGATCCCCCGCTATATTAATGATGACATCTTGAGAATTGTCAAGGAAGAAGTACAATGAAGTTGAGGTCAATCCGGCTGTGCAACTTTCGCCAGTTTTACGGTAAGACACCAGAAATCACTCTGGCAACTGGCGATCGCAATACGACGGTGATTCATGGGAACAACGGAGCCGGAAAGACTACGCTATTAAATGCCTTTACCTGGGTTCTGTACGAGAAATTCACGGCGGCGTTTGCGTCTCAAGAACAACTGGTGAACAAACGGGCAATTAACGAAGCCGCCCTGAAAGAATCGGTAGAATGTTGGGTAGAAATTGGTTTTGAGCATCAGAATAAACGCTATCAGGCAAAGCGACTCTGCCGTGCTTACAAGACGGAAGCGGGGGTGGAACAGGGTAAAAGTGAACTATACCTGCAAATTGCCGATGATGATGGTCGCTGGCTCCTACCGCAACAACTGCCAGAGGATATCATAGGACGCATCTTACCTGCAAGTTTACATCAATACTTCTTCTTTGACGGGGAGCGGATCGAGCAAATTGTCCGATCTGATAAAAAAGCCGACATTGCTGAAGCGACGAAGACGTTGCTCGGCGTCGAGGTGTTAAATCGTTCAATCAAGCATCTCAAGGAAGCCAGAAAAAGCTTGGAATCTGAATTATCCTTAATTGGCGATTCAGAAACCCAAAAACTGCTCAAAGAACAAAAGCAACTCGAACAAAAAAGTCACAACCTGGCAAATCGACAAGTCGAAATTGACCAGGAATTAGCCCACCACGATGAATTAAAGCAAACCTTGAGTAGTCGCTTATTAGAACTCGGTGGCGCGACAGAGTTGCAACAGCTACGGGATGAACTCGAAGCGCAGCAAATATTACATCGAGAACAGCTCAAACAAGCCAAAGATAGCCTCAAACGTATCCTGTCTACACGCGGCTATACCGTGTTGCTATCGCAGATGATTACAGACTTTCACTCCATTGTCGAAGAGTTGCGATCGCGCGGCGAACTTCCGGTGGGGATTAAACAGCAATTTGTCCAGGATTTACTGCACAGCCAGCGCTGTATCTGTGGTACCCCATTACAGGAAGGAACCTCAGCCTATCAGCAGGTTGCGGCTTGGATGGATAAAGCTGGATTAGCTGATGTGGAAGAAACGGCGATTCGTTTAGGAGTACAGGTTAGTGAAATTAAGCGGCAAATCCCCGGATTTTGGACAGATATTGATCAGCAACAGATGATTCTATCTCAAGAACGAGCAGAACTCTCTCGCATTGAAACCCAACTCGATGATATTAGAAAGAAACTGATCACTTTTCCAGATGAGGATATTAGTCAACTGCAAAAGCGCTTAGATGAAATCGATACAACCTTTCGCGATTTAACCTTAGAAAAGGGTTCAAATCAGCATAAAATTGAACAGTTAAACACTGATATCCAAGCCATACTCAAGCAAATTGCCAAGCATAAAATGAATGAAGCGAAACAAGCCTTGGCGCAGCGACGGATTGCTGCAACTCAGGATGCTATTGAACGGTTAATCGAAGTCAGAATCCGACTAGATAATCAGTTTCGCACGTCGTTAGAAAAGCGAGTCCAGGAAATTTTTGCCGGGATTTCCTTCACCCCCTATCTCCCTAAGCTGAATGAGAACTATGAATTAACTTTAGTGGAAACCACCACCGGAAACGAGGAAATCGTGGCGGCGTCTACAGGAGAAAACCAAATTCTCAGCCTTTCTTTTATTGGTGGAATTATTGATCGGGTGCGGGATTGGATTCAAGAACACGCGCTGATGGGACCCGACAGTAGCACATTTCCCATCGTTATGGATTCACCCTTTGGCAGTTTAGATGAAATTTACCGTCGCCAAATTGCTCAAACCCTTCCTACTTTAGCTAATCAGTTAGTCGTGTTAGTCACGAAGACTCAATGGCGAGGGGAGGTGGCGAAAGAGATGGAACCCTATATCAGTCGAGAATATGTCCTGGTTTACAATTCACCCAAACCGGAGTGCGATCGCGACTGGATGGAACTAGGAGGGGTTCGTTATGATTTAGTCAAACCGAGTCCGAATGAGTTTGAATATACAGAAATTGTGGAAGTGGAGTATGTGTTTTAGTGAAGGTGTTGAACCGGATTGGATAGTATAGGGTTATTCAATGTCTTGATATTTATCGGTTTAGTATAGATTTGCCTGAATAGTCTCATAACCAATGACCATTATTACGATTCGGGAACAGCAGTCAACGGATAGCGGATTTACGGCGACTCTCAGTTTTGATGGGCGGGTGAATTATCCCATCGCGATTACTGATCCTTTCACCCCGAAACAAGAACAGACCCTGGAATGGTATTTTGAACAATGGCTGGTTTTTCCCCAATTGGGAACAGTGAAGGCGGAACAGGCGAAGGAATCGGTTAAGGCTTACGGGGAACAATTATTTGAGCAGGTATTTAGAACCAATATTGACGCCTATAGCGAGTATCGGCAAATCCGGGGGAATTTAAGTCAGATTCAAATAGAGATTGAAAGCCAGACGCCAGAGTTTCAGGCGTTACATTGGGAAGCCCTGCGTGATCCGGATTTACCCCGTCCCCTGGCGGTGGATTGTCTGATGCTGCGGAAGCATACCAAACCCGTTCCCATTGGCGCAAGTATGCCAGCATTTCCGGTAATTAATTTACTCTTGGTGACAGCACGACCGGATCAGGAAAGAGATGTAGGCTATCGTACCATTTCCCGTCCCTTAATTGAAGCGATTGAGACGGCAAAGTTACGGGTGAATGTGGAGTTATTGCGTCCGGCTACATACAAGGCGTTATCGAAACATTTAGAGGAGAAAGGGGCGGGATATTATCATATTATTCATTTTGATGCCCATGGCTCATTGATGAGTTATGACCAAGTGCACAAGGGGATAGAAAAGAAGCGGTATACATTTCAGGCGCGGTGGGGGCGAGAGGATATTACTGAGTATGAAGGGGTGAAGGCGTTTCTGTTTTTGGAGGGAGAAAGTCAGGGAAAAGCTGATCCGGTGGAGGCGTCAGAATTAGCCAATTTATTAACCGGAAAAGGAATTCCCGTCTGTATTTTAAACGCCTGTCAATCCGCCAAACAAATCCGAGGAGATACATCAAACCCCGCACCCGTAAACCCGGTAAACCCGGTAAACCCGGTAAACCCGGTAAACCCGGTAAACCCGGTAAACCCGGTAAACCCCGTAAACCCGGTAAACCCCGTAAACCCCGTAGGGGCGAAGCATTCGCGCCCAGATATGTCGGTTGTTGGATCAAATGAAAACGCGAATGCTTCGCCCACACCCACATCAAACGCGACAACATCTCCCATCCCCCATCCCCCATCCCCAACATCGCGCCCAGATATGTCGGTTGTTGGATCAAATGAAAACGCGAATGCTTCGCCCACACCCACATCAAACGCGACAACATATCCCATCCCCCATCCCCCATCCCCAACATCGCGCCCAGATATGTCGGTTGTTGGATCAAATGAAAACGCGAATGCTTCGCCCACACCCACATCAAACGCGACAACATCTCCCATCCTCCATCCCCCATCCCCAACATCGCGCCCAGATATGTCGGTTGTTTCATCAAATGAAAACGCGAATGCTTCGCCCACACCCACATCAAACGCGACAACATTTCGCGAAACCAGTTTAGGGAGTCGCCTCATGGCGGCGGGGATGCATACAGTCGTCGCGATGGGCTATTCCGTCACCGTAACCGCCGCCTCCTTATTAATCGAAACCGTCTATCACCAAGTCTTTGCTGAAAAAACAATTCGGGAAGCCCTACGACTGGGACGCCGCGAACTCTTTAATAATAAAGGACGTAAAGCCTATTATAACCAAACGATTGACTTAGAAGACTGGCTCTTACCTGTGGTTTATACCAATCAGCCCGTTAATTTGAATTTACGGGAATTTACGCCCCAGGAAGAAGAAGACTATTATGCCGCACGTCAGCAGCAGTATCGGTTTACTCCACCCACCTATGGCTTTGTCGGGCGCGATTTGGAGATTCTCAAGATAGAAAAGGCATTGCTGCGCCATACTATTCTCCTGTTGCGGGGGATGGGGGGAACGGGGAAAACTACGCTACTGAATTATTTACGGGAATGGTGGCAAACCACTCACTTTGCTGAAGCTATCTTTTATTTTGGTTATGACACAAAAGCCTGGACATTGAAGCAAATCCTGCGGGAGATAGGGAAGCAGGTTTATGACAAGTTCGAGTTCAGCCGATTTCAGGCGATGAATCCGGCGGCGCAGGTGCAGAAATTAGCCGAGAAACTGAAAACCGAGAATCATATCCTGATTTTGGATAACTTGGAATCGGTGACGGGGAAACGGTTGGCGATTAAACATACGTTATCGAAGAAGAAGCGAGAGGAAATTCAGGACTTTTTAACGCGATTAGTGGGTGGGAAAACGCGGGTGGTGTTGGGTTCCCGCAGTGGTGAGGAGTGGTTACAGGGGACATTTGGCGATAATGTGTATCCGTTACAGGGATTAGATGTTCAGGCGCGTTCAGAGTTGGCGCAAAAGATATTAGAACGGTATTTACCGAAATCGCGGATTCCGCAGATACGGGAAGATAAAGCGTTTAGCCGATTAATGAAACTCTTGGCGGGGTATCCCTTGGCGATGGAGGTAGTGTTGGCGAATCTGAAACAGCAATCCCCGGCGGAGATTGTCGCGGGGTTGGAAAAGGCGGATATTGCGTTGGATTCGGGGAGTGAGGATAAGACGGAGAGTATTGTTCAATGTGTAGAGTATTCCCATCGGAATTTGTCGGCGGCGGCGCAGCAGTTGTTGTTGTGTTTAGCGCCATTTAGTGGGTTTATTCGGGGGGATAGGATTGGGAATTATGTTGATAAGTTGCAGCAGTTAGCACCGTTTCAGGATTATCCGTTTGAGGAGTTTGATGGGGCGATTCAAGAGGCGATTAATTGGGGATTGTTGTCCCCCAGCCCCTCTCAATCCCCCCAACCCCCCTTTGAAAGGGGGGCTAATGAGAGATTGTTAAGGATTCAGCCGGTTTTCCCTTATTTCTTGCGGATGAAGCTGAATCAACAGGATGCAGCGATGCGGGAAGCGTTGCGGGAGGGGTTTAAACGTCATTATTTGGTGTTGGCGGGTGTTTATCAGCAATTGATGAAATCGAAGCAGGCGCAAAAACTGCAACAGGGGATTTTCGCCTGTCAACTGGAGTATGAAAATCTCTACAATGCGCTGCAACTCTGTTTAGAGAAGCAGGAAACGGTGGATATCTTTTTCTGTTTGTTTCAATACTTCTTGCAGATTAATGATATCCAGAGTAATCTCAAACTCTCAGAGTTCGTCTGTCAGGCACAAGCGGCATATCCGGCATCATTACACACAGGTGAAATTGGGCTGGAAATTGTCATGGCACAGGATCGGTTAGCCTGTTGTTACCTAGAAACCCAGAATTATACTCAAGCCAAAGCCACTTATCAGCAGGTGCTGGAACTAACCCAACAGCTTACCGGGGTAGAGGAGAGACAGAAACAGCTTTACATAGCTACAACCTATCACCAGTTAGGAAGGGTTGCCGAAGAGTTACGGGAGTATGAGCAGGCAAAGCTATACTATCAGCAGGCTCTGGATATTAAGATTGAATTTCGCGATCGCTATTCTCAAGCTGGCACCTATCACCAGTTAGGAAGGGTTGCCGAAGAGTTACGGGAGTATGAGCAGGCAAGGCTATACTATCAGCAGGCTCTGGATATTTACATTGAATTTCGCGATCGCTACAATCAAGCTAAAACCTATCATTGTTTAGGATTACTGGCAGAAGCCCAGGAAAACTACGCCGAAGCGAGGGTGAATTTACAGACAGCCTTAGAGATATATCTAGAGTATCAGGATGACTATTGGGCTGATGTTGCACGGGAAGCCTTAGCACAACTCCCAGATTAAGAAGGGCACGATAATATCGTGCCCCTACCCCATCAATTCTCCCTGGGTGTCGTAGGGGTACGGCATTGCCGTACCCTAATCGTATGAATTCGCGCCAAGGTAAAAACCAATGCTGGCAAGCCTTTCCCCCTCATCCCCTAACCCCTTCTCCCACCGTGGGGAGAAGGGGGATCGGATGCTCTTGCTCCCCTCTCCCGTGCAAAAAAAGCGAAGCATCCTCTGTCATCCCCCCTCTTGTAGGGGGGAACGAGGGGGGTTGGGAGAGGGGCTGGGGGTGAGGGCTGGCGTGGGAGAGGGGTTAATGTCAACCCATAAATCCGGTGGCGTTGCGTCTTTCCGAGTTACTCATCCGACTCGAGCAACTGACAGAAAAGGTGGATGATACCCTGATAGCCGTGGGGAGTGAAGCCATGAAAAGCAGCCTAACCGTTTATGACTACGTGAAAATGGCATCGAAAACCACACCGGGATTAAAAAGCGTGGCGGAGCAGTTAAAAGAACGCTTTAAAGGGGTGAAAACAAGAGGGAATGGGAGTTCATCAGGGGAGGAGTCAAACGCTGAGAGTGATGAATGACGCTCTGAGCGTGGTGAGGGGACACTCTGAGCGTGGTGGGAGACACTCTGAGCGTGCTGGGAGGATGCTCTAAGCGTGGCGGATGACACTCCGAGCGTAGTGGGGGGACACTCTGAGCCTCGCGGGAGACACTCTAAGCGTGGTGGGAGGACACTCTGAGCGTGGCGGATGACACTTTAAGCGTGGTGTGGGGACACTCTGAGCGTGGCGGATGACACTTTAAGCGTCGTCGAGGAGTCTCAAGGTGACAAAGTTTACCCGAACAAACCAAAGAGCAAGGCTTCAAGCCTCAACCATCAGCATCTACACCCCTGCGATACCGATTATGGTAGAGACGTTCCGGCGGAACGTCTCTACCATGGTGCTTCGCTCAACCTAAGCTGCTTGACATTTAAACCTTAATGTCAATAATGGTGAAATCCTTGTAGTGCGAGCATCTTGCTCGCTACTAATACCCAATTTAAATGCATGACAGCTTAAGAGATTCTCTGGAAATCGAATTGACGCACCAATACCAGATGGGTAGGGGAACGATATCATCGTACCCTTCAAATGGCTGCTCCCCCGGTTCTTTTAAAGGGCGGGTTTAGTCAAGTTATCAGTTGGGTGCAAAATGTTATCTGTAAAACCCGCCCCTACACCCCCATTATCGTACCCTTCAAATGGCTAGGGCGCACGTCGGGAATGGGCGCACGCCATGCGCCCCTACTTACCCGGTAAGGATTTGGAATCGGAGGGTTCTGTATATTGGCAGAAAATATTTAGCCCAATCTTAAGAATATACAATACCACCACAGTTGCGATCGCGGGATCAAGGGGAAATCCGGCTAACCCTACCAAATACACGATTAATCCCGTCAGCAAGGGTGTACTTCCGGGATTCTTGGTGTACTCCTGTACCTTGGTGCGAAAGCTATCATCACCACACAACTCCTGACGTAACTGGTTCAGCGTCACCTCCCACAGGGATTTGTCGGGAAAATCCGGGATTGTACCATATTTCTGGCGATACAGTTCCTCAAACGACGCCTCAATATCCCCATTATGCTCTTTGAGAAGTGCGATCGCGTCTTGTGCTGGATCATCATTGGGTAATATGGTTTGATATGAATTCAGTTCCGAGGTGGTGAGTTGAGTATTCATCGTTATCTTTTTATCGTAAGGGCTGGCTAAATCAGTCTTGTGGTAAGGATAAAGAGTGGGGAATGGGGAAGGGTAACGCTAAAGATCATCAAGAAGAAAACAACCCGCTTAAAAGGCGCCTAGCTAACCGCTTGGATCTGGGTTTGGAAGAAAGAAATCCAGCCACAATTCGCCGCATTATCCAGCGCCGCGCTGTTGGACGCAATAAATGAAATAGGTGTCGAAAACCAATGTAAAATAATCCCACCATGATTAAAACAGCAATCAGCATCCAAGGGTTATTCAGGAAAACTGGGATAAAGGGAATCACCAGCAGCATAGAAATCAGCAATGCCAATCCCCAAGCCAGCCCATTAATCAGCCCAGTTAAGGGAACATATTTACCGAAACGCAACTGACGCATTACTTGTTCAATTAACCAATAATGTGCCGTTGAAATCTGATGGGAAAAGTTGGGACGTTCTAGACAATTGCGCTGGATTTGATGGATAATATCACCATCCAAGCCAATAACACTTCGCATCAGCGCCTCTTGGGAGCTTCCTCGCTTATAGTAGGTACAAAACGTTAATCCTGATTGCCAACGGTTTTCGTCATCAATGAGAGCGTAATACCGCAAATCTGTGAGCAATTGACGGGAAAGCTTCAGAGAATCTCCCATCTGTTGAGCCTGTTGAATGTGTCGTAGAGTTTCTTTATCTAAGGTGAAGCGAACCCCATGAAACAGAAACTGAGAGCGAGAAATGTGTTCTACCTCGATTTGAATACAAGCCGCGATCGCTAAATTCTGGCGCGGGGAAGGCGGGTGAGAGGGTGATGCTAAACGAGGATGCTGATTCATTTTTCAAACGTCAAACGTAAAAAGTCAAACCCTTTGCCCTCCGGTGTGTAAAGCTATACCTTATGACTTATGCAGTGTAGCTTTTATTAGACCAATAATAAACTCCAACAGTCCGCGCCATTGTCGTTCACTGGCGATTACCCCTTCTCGGTGAATTTGCAGAATGACCTCTTTCTGGGGATGGTGAAACAGGGATTGATCGTAACGGTTAATCACATCGCCATCGAGTTGAATCACTGTTTGAGCGCAGATGGTATCTGTGGTGATCATTCGTTGAATTATATCAGCTTGATCGGGTTGAACAGAGACTAAGCGTAGCACCGTTTGATTCCGATCATCCAAGGCGGCTTTGAGTTCAGCTAGTTTACGCAAACCGCGTAAAAAACGACAATTACTCAAAAGTCTTTGAATGGTAACAATTGTGTCTGGACTTTTCAGATCGATGGGATTGGGGAGACGAGTGGGGATGCGATCAAAATCATCAGCGAGACTGGAGTGATCCTCATTGAAGATTGTCGGATCATAAAGTTCAGAGGTTGGATCACTCAATTGCCCCCGGTATTCCCGTTCTAGCCTGGTGCGTAACTCCAGGTAGTGATGGCGCAATGACTCATGGATACCTTGTTGTTCTAAATACTCCGGCGAAATCGGATAAATATCCCGGTACGCTTCCCAAGCAATAAACTTATGACCGCTAATATGTTCTACCACCATCGTATTCACTTCTAGCGCCGTGAAGTCGATTAGCGTGTCGCCCAAGGACTGCAAGAAGTGATTTAGGCTTCGATTCACACCCGAACTATTGCCTCGGGTTTTAGAGGCGGGTACATCCTGTGAATCTTGTCGATTTCGATTGGTCATCAACCCACACCTCTCTAGAACACCTGTTCACTCATCCAATCATCCACCGAAATTCCCAAAAATGGAAACATTCGCGGCTTAACACTTCATTGTATCGCTCTAGTGCAGCATGGCTGCAAATACCCAGACGTTCCACGCCTTACGTCTCTCTGTGCTCCCAGACGTAGCATGCTACGTCTCTACATTGCTCCCAGACGTAGCATGCTACGTCTCTACATTGCTCCCCCTATCTACGAAGCTGCTCAAGTATTTCCATGCCCGCTGCACTAGGGTTCTGGGTTTTTATCCTGAAAGCGGCTAGGGGGTGGAGGCGGTGGTGGCTCTCCTTGCTTCGTTGGTTTGGGCTTCTCCTCCCAATCGTCCTCTGCATGGCTGAGGGAATCAAAATCATCAACAGAAAATTCTTCAAAGGAGAGTTCCCCGAATCCATAATCCTGCTCATCCACATTTTCGGCGGATTGGTTTTGATCTGCCAACAAATCTATAGGATCACTTAATGATTCTGAGTCCATTTCTTTTTCCTGAGAGTCTTCAGGTAAAGCATCTAACCCAGCTAGAGGATCAGCCGTTGAGCTTGCCGACTCAGACGCTTGGCTCTCACTCAAGTCTGGCCATTCAATCTCACTATCAACCTCAGTTAAATCGGAATAGGGTTCAAGTTCCTCAACCGCAAATTCATCCCAATCTTCCTGAATATTTAACGGCGAGGGAGACTCCTCGACGGGTGGGGGTGCCGCAAAGGGATCAAAGTCTTCCACTAAGTCACCCCAGTCTTCATCGGTATCCATCTGGGCAAAAGAATGATCGCCTAATTCCGGTTCGTCTACTACCCAGTCATCCCAGTCTGCATCGTCGTCAGTATCCTGGTTTAGTTCTTCTAAGGATTGCCAACTGGGCATTTTTTGAGCCGGTTCTGATCCCCTGGGTTTGGGTTCAATGTCTGTCTGGGGTGGGATATCCAGTTCCGCCGAGGGGGGCGACTCCTCCTCATCAAGTTCCAATGTTCCCCAATCGTCGTTGAGAACCTGCCAATCTTGCTCATCTAACTCCGCTTGGTTGGACGATAGCGGTTCTGCTTCAGTGAATTCGTCTCTCGCATCCTCAGTTGTAGAGGACTCTTCATCGTCTAGAGGTGGGCGTGGAGGAGGGGGTAAGGACTCGAGCAAATCTAGCACCGAGTCATCTTCATCTTCTTCATCTTCTTCCTCTTGCTCCCAAGTTGTCATTGTCTCGCTAGAGGGAGTCGATTCAGCAGATACCTCTTCCTGAATCGTCAAATCTGGCGTCTGGGTTGCCAATTCGGCGGCGGCGACGACGGCTACTCCCCCATCCGGGTGGGCGGCTGTCTCTTCCTGGGTGATGGCTAAGGGTGGGTATTCTACCTCACTCAACCCTGTCCTGTGGTGTTGCAGCGTGATTAAAATCTCAAATAGCTTTTGCAAAGTTTTAAGATTATTCTCAACCAGCTGATTGCCTTGTGCCACCTGTTCTATATGAAAGGGGAGGAGTTCTCGATAGGGACCATTGCCAATAAACTGTTCCCCAATCTCATTCGCGATCGCTCCCTCAATCGTATTAATTTGAGTCCGCAGGCGATAACCCGGTTTGGCAGCTGTTTCGGCGCCATCCTCAGCATCAGAAGCCACCCAGGTTGTAATTTTCAACTGCACCGCTTCCGCCAAAGCCCCAGCAAACGCTTCTTGAACCTTGCCTGCTTTGAGTTGTTGCCTAAAGTCCTCACTCGACGCCATAATACACTCACCTGAATTTGGGCGATTACCACTACAGAAACTGGCAGATTTGTCAACCTCTATCTTCAAGATTAGGGTAAATTATCCTGGCTCGAAGGCGACAGAGCCGGATTACTCTCCCGAAGTTGCTGCTGGGTTGACTGCTGGGGTTGGTATAATACACGAGTCAACACGGTAAAGAGTTGTTGCAAGTTTTCTAGATTATTCTGGATAATCTGGCGTCCTTCCTGAACTTGCTGGGTATGAAATTGGCGTAGTTCCGTGTAGGGACCATTGCCGATAAATTGAGATCCTACCTCATTATCGATGGAGCCTTCTACAATATTGATCCGGGTACGCATACAGGAATTAGCCGCAGGCTGCTCTGTTTGTGGCGAATTGGCGGAAGACACCCAAGTCGTAATTTCCAATTCAACCGATTCCGACAAAGCTAGGGTGAAGGCATCTCCAATGTTGCCCGCCCTTAGTTTCTGTTTGAATTCTTCGCTGGTTGTCATCGAAACTCCTTTGGGGCTCTATTAGCTCAGCAATATACTCAAAGTGCTTTGACTATAGCAAACTTCCGCTTCACCTGAACAAATTTTCTCACAAGGGAACAGGGAATGGGAAGCTGGGGGAGATGAGAGAGCTGGGGAGTTCCGATGAAACATCTTTTGTAGGGGCGGGTTTTACCACTAACGTTTCGTTTTCACCCTGATATAACTAAACCCGCCCCGACCTAACTGTTCAATTATCACATAGACATAAGACATAAGACTACCAAAAGTCTGTCACTTCATAACTCAGCTCAGTCAGCATCTGATACAACAGAGGTAAACTTAGACCAATGACATTACTGTGACAACCGTCTAGTTTTTCGACAAATAAGCCGCCCCGCCCTTCTAGGGCAAAGCAGCCTGCACAGTTTAGAGGTTCGCCTGTAGCCACATAGGCTTGAATTGCGCGATCGCTCACATTGGCAAAGTAGACTCGTGTTATCCCACAACGGACAATTGTCTTATCCTGTGATACATCAATTAAGGCATGACCCGTATAGAGTTCGCCCACTCTACCCCGCATCATCTGCCAACGTGCGATCGCCTCTTGGGGATTAGCCGGTTTCCCGTGGATCTCATCCTGAATGCTTAACACTGAATCACAGCCTAACACTAGCGCCTCATCAAATTTAGGCACAACGGTTTTGGCTTTGTGCCATGCTAGGGTTTTGACTAACTCTACCGGATCAGTAACTTTAACCTGAGATTCATCAAAATCACTGTGACAAACGATGGGTTCAATGCCAGCATTTTTTAATAAACGGCGGCGTGCTGGCGAAGCTGAGGCTAAAACAAATTGTTTCATTCCTTATTTGTCATTCGTCATTCGTCATTCGTTACATTTATCTTGACAAGTGACCCCTAATCTAGTAAACATTAAACGAACTAGCGACTTGGGTAAACAGATCTTGCACTTTATCCCAACGTTCTTCTGTGGTTGAAGTATTCAGAGTGTAGAGCTTACCACGGCTGATGACGGCTGTGGCTAGGTCATGACGATTTTGAGTAGGAAGTTTGACACTATATTCGAGAAGATAATAGGTTTTGCCTTCCGTCTCGCGAGCTTTTGCATCAACTAATTCAACTTGACGATTGGAATTCGCCGCCGATAGCACATTTTGTTGGAGTTGGTAACCGACTTCCCCAGGCGTTCCTAAATCGGTGAGGGTTGTATTTTCTGGAACGGGGTTAATCACCACACTGACATTTTCGGTTTGCTCGATCAAATCCCGAAATACGACATCTGGTCCGTCAGTGACTTGAATCGGCACCCAACCATTCGGATAGAGAAACTCATAACCGTCAGCCGTATCGACATAGCTTTTAAGTCCACTAACGCCGTCAGTGCAGCCATGTAGACCCAAGCTCAATACTAGCAGCAAAAGGGCGGCAATGGTCTTGAGCATCTTTATATCCTTTGAATTGGTGCGTTTTTATTGTCTCATCTTCCGGGTACACTTTATGATTGAGTTTTGATCAAGATAAGTCACGTTGGCTTGAGAAGGGTTGACGTTTAAAAGGAACCTCTTTGGGGAGGTTTGCGTCGGCGTCTATAAAACTCTAAAGCTAACCTGATTAAGATTGCAGGAAAACGAAAACACCATGAACCCAACCTATCGAATACTGACCATTTTAGGACTGGTGACTGTCCTGACGGGTTTCTCTGAAGCGGTTCGCGCCCAAGAGCCAATCAGGGTTGTGCAAGCTTCCTCAGAGCAGTTGAGTGCCGTGCAACTGTATAACCGAGGTGTTGATAAACTGGAAAAGGGTGATTATGCTGGTGCAATTTCTGACTTCGCCGATGCTTTACAACTTAACCCCGAAGACGCAGATGCCTATTATAATCGGGGCTACGCTTATCATAGTCTCGGTAATTACGACGGCGCCATTTATGACTATACCCAGGCGATTAAGTTAAATCCCGATTTTAGTCAAGCTTATAGTAACCGAGGTTATACCCATTTTGTGCGCCGGGACTACCAGAAAGCGATCGCGGATTTCACCAAGGCGATTGAAATTGATCCGGAAAATGACACCGCCTATATTAGTCGCGGGAATGCGTATGATGAGTTGGGCGATGCTGAAGCAGCTCTCAACGATTACGCCAAAGCGCTGGATATCGACCCCGAAAATGCCCGCACTTACTATAATCGGGGGCTAACGCACAATCGCTTAGAACAATATAAAGACGCGATCGCGGACTATACTCAATCGATTGAACTGCAACCCACCTTTGCTGAAGCTTATTACAATCGGGGGCTGACTCAATTCAAATTGGAGAATATCGATGCAGCTACTGCTGACTTGCAAAAAGCGGCTGAACTTTTTCAAGAACAAGGCAGATCAGATAGTTATGAAAGTGTTATGAATGCGCTGCAAGTGATGGGAGGGGGAAACTAACCCCTGATCCTACTGATTTTGGTAAGTTATGCTAAATCGAACTAATTTTTAGCTCAATCCTTGATCAGATTTCACTTCATTGTTAGTCCAAAATCGCTGGATTAACAGGGGTGTTCCCGATTGAGGGAAGCGTAAAGATTAGCTAACGCTTGATACAGAGACAGCGACGAACATCAATCCACTGACTAAAACTAGAGCGGCAATTCCCAAGAATACATAGTTGCGCTGCTCTGTTTTGCTTGGGGGTTCCGCTTGGTAAACTTTGGGTTCACGGGCAAAGTTATTTAAACGTCCGCCTTCTTCTGTGGTATAGGGCATGAATGATAACCTTTTTTACTCATCTTATAGAATTGTAACAAACTCTCAGTATAAATACTCTCCTGTTTGGATAAGAAATTTTTATAGTCGCTAAAAAGCGGTTCTAGCCCTCTAATAACCGTTGCACGGAAATCGTTACATCAGGAAATGCCAACGGGTGAATTTCTCCCGTCGTCAGGGTTAATTGGTGGGTATAGTCGCCACCGACAGGTTCACGAAGCAATCCTCAAACCTGACAAAGGACATAAGACAGTCTTAATTAATCGTCCCCGTCAATGGTGAACTCGCACTAGCATAACTTTTAATCGGAATCCGCCCCGCCAGATAAGCCAAACGTCCGGCTTGAGTCGCCATACCCATGGCTTTCCCCATCGCCACGGGATTTTTAGCTAGTGCGATCGCACTATTGACGAGTAAAGCATCTGCCCCCATCTCCATGGCTTGCGCCGCTTCGCTTGGTGATCCAATTCCCGCATCCACGACCACAGGAACTCCCGCCTCTTCGATAATAATTTGGATATTTGCCGCCGTTTTAATCCCTTGTCCTGAACCAATGGGGGAACCCAAGGGCATTACCGTGACACACCCCACCTCTTCCAATCGTTTAGCTAACATGGGGTCGGCATTAATGTAAGGCAGAACGGCAAACCCCTCTTTCACCAATTTCTCAGCGGCTTCCAAAGTACCAATCGGGTCTGGTAATAAATATTTCGCGTCTGGAATAACTTCTAACTTGACAAAATTATTATCCTCTTGCCCCAATAACTTTGCCATTTCCCGACCTAACCGCGCCACTCGCACGGCTTCCTCTGCGGTTTTACAGCCTGCGGTGTTGGGTAACATCCAGATTTTCGTCCAATCCAGCGCCTCGGCTAATCCTTCATGACCCGGGGCTTGGGTTTGCACCCGCCGCACCGCTACTGTGACAATCTCACTCCCACTCGCCATAATACCCTGCTGCATTTGTTCAATGCTGCTATATTTCCCTGTACCGGTCATGAGACGGGAGTGAAATGTTCGACCGGCAATAATTAACGGGTCAGATGTCGCGGGTTCTGTAACTGAGGTGTTCTGGGGAGATAGGGGAGTAATGGGAGAACTAATCATTAAATTTGAGCAGGATTGATGATAAAAGCGATCGTAACGAAAATGGTCTAAGAGCGGATCAACCCTTTGCCTTTCGATCCAGTCTGCCAGTAGCTGTGCTGTCACCGGGGCGAGGAGAATGCCATTGCGGTAATGTCCTGTCGCTAATGTTAAATTTTCACAAGGGCTAACTCCCAGAATCGGACATTCATCTGGAGTTGCCGGTCGAAATCCCCACCAGCATTCCTGAATTGACCAATCCTGTAGGGGCGGATATAACCGTATTGCCCGTGAGAGCAAGGTGTGAATTCCCGATGGTGTATTATCAGGTTGCCATCCCACATCCTCACTCGTTGCACCAATCAGTAACCGCCCATCCCGACGCGGAACTAAGTAGGTATCCGGTCCATAGATCACCCGTTGCAGGGGTAAGGGCTGATGGGGATTGGCTGGCATTTGTACCGACAGCATCTGACCTTTTTTTGGATACACGGGTATAGGTAGCAGTTCCTTTGACCAAGCCCCCGTTGCTAATACATAATGATCAGCCTGAAATTCCCCGATCGAGGTTCTAACGCCACAAACACGACGATTGTGCTGCTCAATTGCCTCGACGGTTACCCCTTCGCGCAGGTCAATCCCTAATTCTTGAGCCGCTAATCGCAGGGCTTGCGCCAATGAGCGGTTATCGACTTGTCCATCTTCGGGATACCACCAGCCACCAATCACATCTGCCCCTAAACCGGGTTGATATAAATGAATCGTATTTTTATCTAACCAGTTGCCAACTTTAGGGTGAGAAGCTGAAATCTCTTCATAGACTGGGGCGAGAATCCCGCAGGGCAAGTACCCTGTCGCCACACCAGTAAGTTGTTCGAGTTTGGTACACCATTGAGAGTAGAGCGATCGCGATCGCCGACATAATTCCCGCATTGGAGGCTCAGGAATGGCTTCCGCATCAGGGGCTAACATACCAGCGGCGGCTAGAGTCGATGCGGCTTTAAAGTCGCGGGTTAATACCGTGACTGTCGCCCCCCGCCACTTCAATTCTAGGGCGAGTGCTAAACCAATGACGCCACCGCCCACAATTAAAATATCACTGCAAAAGTTCATTAGAAGATAAAAATTGAGACGCGCCCTAGCCAGTCCATACAGATTTTGTCAACAACTTTACCAGAGAGCCGTAACCGGTTCGGAATCCTCAGTCGCTTCACCCGCGCCTGTATCCGCTTGACCCATTGTTGTTTGAGGAGCTTGGGCTGTACCCTGATTATTTTGAGCTTGCGGGACGCTTCTAATCGTTGTGGGAGCTTGGGATACTGGCTGAGTTGGCTGATTGCCTGGTTGTTGTGTTGCTGCTTGGTTGTCTGTCGTGTCTGGATCTGACTCAATTTGGTTAGCCGTGGGATTGTCTCCCCCAAAGAGTTCTCCAAAAAAAGGAAGGGATACTCCCTGCCAACCTAAAGCGGCTCCCACTAGAGCGGCTGCGATGATAATTAATCCAATTAATTTGTTCATTTCTTCTCAATCCATCTAATCTATGTGGCGTTTGCTCGGCTTGGCAATAACTAGAGCTTATAATAGATAGTTTTTTAACTTACTTTTTTGATCACCATAAGTCTTAATCATGCTGATTTCGCCACGCATTGAAAACGTTCCCCATCAAGGCAAGCCCTGAGCAATCCCTGCCGTCTAAACGGTGAGGTAGTTGAAAAAGCTAACGCCTTCATAATTATTATATAGCCCTCTGTTGTCCTAAAGGGGGCAGCTATCACTCAAAACCAGGTTCATCGAGGGTTGCCAAGGATCAAAACGTCCCCTACAAATATTTCTGCACCACCTGCCACCCGGAATAGGACACCCAGGCAAATCCTAGGAATAAGGCAATATTGGTTCCCAGATGAACAGCCCGCGCCCAAGGCTTTTGGGGACTGATTTGGGTGGAACTGCCGGCGGACACCGCAACCAGCGCCACGACAGATAACCCGGCAATCAAGTGTCCAGAATGCCCCAGATTGCCATAATGACCAATTGTACCAACTAAACCAATTGCCAGGAGCAGCAAGACCAGAGTGACCATTAGCCAACCGATGATGTAATGTAATGGTCGCAACCATTTAGGTCTTGGGCGTTGAGAGTGGCGTTTCGAGAACAGAACACTGCCCGTCACCGCCAACAGCAAATAAGCCGCTAGGGACAAGCCCATTGACCAAGCCGCTATTTTCCACAACCAGATAAAGTCGGGCAGATTCACAAATTGATGCCTCAAATTCAGCCTATTTACCGTCCCCAATCCTAGCGTAAGAGGTTGCTCATCGCTAACCTCGTGAGACCCCACATTCAGCGAAGCCATGTGGGGAGGAATAGAGGTCAAACCGTGCCACATTGAGTGGTAAGGTTTGACAGTCCAGGTGAAGGCACGACGATTAACCCCGTGCTTTGCTGCAACAACTGGACTTTTCTGGCAGTAAATTGCCCTAGTCTTTTCCAATTAACGTCACTAACTGAAACTTGAGTTTTGGTGTCTCCAGAACACCAGCCTATATAAATCTTTCCAGCTTTTTCGGCTATAACCTTGTCTCCCTTCCTAAAGTTATGACGAGTAACCGTACCGCCATACTTACGTCGTTTGCCGCCCTTGGATGGAACACACAGGTGTAATTGTCTGCGACTAACAGGCGGTCTACGGACTACCGCAAACGGTGCAGGTGTAACCTGAACCCAACCTTCCCAGTTGCCGTGCTTGGCGTTGCGAGAATGCCACTCTCGCCATTGATTGTATGAACTCGAACGCGGCTAAAGTTACACCATCAACGGCGTGTGTTACTGGTGTTTGATTAGGTTTGTTTTTTTTGTCTTTGGTTAATCCTAACCACTGTCTAAGCTGGCTAGTTCCATTGCCGTTTTTTTGCCATCCCTGATGAGTTATAACTGGAGCTAGCTCAGATAGCCACGTAAGCATTTTCGTGGTTCCCACCATCACCGGAGAGAAACCAACACCAGATCGGGCAGACTTGCGACCACTGGTTTTATCCACATCAGCCATAACCAACTCATAGTGAATGGCGCTAACGGGAAACAGCTTAAACAACTCTTTAACTACCCGTAACTCTAGCTGCTTGTTAGCTCGAATTGAGGGAGGTAGTTTGGCTTGCTTACGATTATTGAACCTTGCTTGACGGTGGCAACGCTCAGAGTATGGTAACTTTCGATTGATCCGCTTTCCCCGTCTGCAAAGGCGCATAATGCGCCGCAATTGCATTCGTTCTTTAACCGTTTTAAATGGTAAAACTAAGTGAGCCATCCACAGAGTAGACAAGCTTGATTGAACTCCAATTCCTGAGTAAAATTTCCCAGGATCTATACCTATGGCTATCGGCTGAGTGTCCTCTCCTGTTTCAAAAGTTAACTGAATAGCAAAACATTCTAAATCGTTATGCACCACCTTGGCTTTGCCTGCTTTTAACCAACGTCTAGCACGACTAGCTTTAGTTGGCATTAAAGGTTTACCTGATTTTGATAGAACTGGTACTCGTAACATGGAGATAATCCTCACGAGTTAAGTTATCAGTTATCAGTTATCAGTTATCAGTTATCAGTCATCGATCACTGTTCACTGTTCACTGTTCACTGTTCACTGACCACTATGTCCCTTCCCGCCATCTCGGTTAAGATGTCCTAACTAAATAGCGACCCGACAAAAAGTCTTAGAGATAACTCGGACTAGGGAAGTATCCGAGAGTCTGTGCCAAACCGAAACTCTATGCGGTATTCAACGGTTTAAATTGTCGTTTGTCCGACAATCCCTAGACTCAAGCGATAGCTAGTTTAGGGTTGTTGAACTGAACAACCTCTTTGATGTTTTTAAATGGCTTTTTTATCTAGGTGACATCCTCTTACACTATCTGCGTCCTGTATGGTGTAGGCTTCCTGGGTCGTAATCCTACGATGACGCTTCCGGCGTTTTCTCGGGAATATTCATCCCACGCTGCCTGTCGGGTCAGACGTGGGGAATCTATCGCCGGATCAGCTAGCTGTTGCCACAGCCAAACGTGCTTCGCTTGCGGGGCTATTATGACGAATTGTTTCTTCACTAAGCTTATTATCATCCGCAGGTGGTACAACGGCTTTAGCGTCAGAGGACGACGCCGGATTAACTTCTTGATCGACCTGTAAGCGAGTGCAGGGTACGGTATCCGAGAGAATCGCACTTGCCATCATGCCTGTGTGAATCTCCAGTAGCGCCTGCGGTAGGGCTTCAAAGACTAAGCGCTGTCCCGGAAAAACCACGCGCTCAAAATACCAATTGGGAATATTTGTAATCCGAGCAATTTGAATCTGACTCGTGGCGTTTACGTAGCAACAGAGAATGTGAGTTTGATTATCACAAGGTAGGGGATCAAGTATCTGAGTCATAACTGCTGAGTGAGGTACTAAATGAATCGTGCTTCTTATTACTTCACCTAACTTAGCACTTGCGATCCCGTGCCTGCTGTAAATCCGACTACCAATTTAACTTCTTTCTTGCCAATTGCACTGACGCGATCGCAGCTAAATGGTTAGTTTGTCCCATCCCTTGGGTTGAGACCCTAAATTGGGTCATTTTAGGTAATATTGCTTAGGTTACCTCCCTTAGACTCCCCGATATGAACTCCATGAAAAAAATACCATACCCTTGAGGTCACAGGGCAATCTTGTTAGAGTAAAGTTAAGTTATGTGAAAAAGAAATCAAATATCTGAGAAAGCTGGGTTGGGGCTGTGTCCTCACCCCGGTCGATGATGACTTAAGCGTCCGCGTCCACGGGGTTTTCAGCCAAATTGCACTGGATACATGCCAAGTTCAAGACAGCCAACCGTATTCATAAAAGCCGATTTACCCCAGATGAAATTTACAATGTCAGAAAAAATTCTTTATGTTCGCCTACCCTGCAACCCGATTTTCCCGATTGGGGTTGTTTATTTAGCCGATCACGTTCACAAACTCTTCCCAGAGGTAAAACAGCGCATCTTTGACTTAGGCACCGTACCTCCCCTGGATTTTTCCCGATCGCTTGATGCTTGTATTGACGAATTTCAACCGACGCTTTTGGTATTCTCCTGGCGCGATATTCAAATTTATGCGCCAGTTGGCGGTAGGGGGGGGAACCCCTTACAAAATGCCTTTGAGTTCTACTATGCCAGTAACCCTTTTGTCAAGGTACGCGGGGCGATCGGTGGATTACGTTTAGCCGCCGCTTATTATAATGAACTGTGGCGTAACTTAGGGCTGATTCGTCGGGGACTTAAACGCGCCCGTAACTATAACCCAGAGGCACGTCTGATTGTCGGCGGGGGTGCGGTTAGCGTATTTTATGAACAACTGAAGAATAAATTACCCAAAGGGACAATTGTCTCCGTGGGTGAAGGTGAAACCCTATTAGAGAAACTCCTGCGGGGTGAATCCTTTGCCGATGAGCGCTGTTATGTGGTGGGTGAGACTCAGCCGCGCGATCGCATGATTCATGAGAACCCAACTCCCCTAGAAAAAACCGCCTGTAACTACGACTATATCCAAAGTATCTGGTCGGCTTTTGATTATTATTTTCAAGAGAGTGATTTTTATATCGGCGTGCAAACTAAACGTGGTTGTCCCCACAACTGCTGCTACTGCATCTACACCGTCGTCGAAGGCAAACAGGTACGGATCAATCCCGCTGATGAAGTTGTCGCCGAAATGCGCCAGCTTTATGACCGAGGTATCCGCAACTTCTGGTTTACCGATGCTCAGTTTATCCCAGCGCGGAAGTTTATTGACGATGCGGCGGAACTGTTGCAGAAAATTCTCGACTCTGGAATGAGGGATATTCACTGGGCGGCGTATATTCGGGCGGATAATCTCACCCCCGAATTGTGCGACTTGATGGTGAAAACCGGGATGAACTACTTTGAAATCGGCATTACCAGTGGTTCCCAGGAATTAGTGCGTAAGATGCGGATGGGATATAACCTCCGCACCGTGCTACAAAATTGTCGCGATTTGAAAGCGGCGGGGTTTAATGACTTGGTTTCGGTCAACTATTCCTTTAATGTAATAGATGAGCGACCGGACACCATTCGCCAAACCATTGCCTATCACCGGGAGTTAGAGCGAATCTTTGGTGCTGATAAGGTAGAACCTGCTATCTTCTTTATCGGACTGCAACCCCATACTCATTTGGAAGCCTATGCCTTTGAGCATAATATTATCCAAAAAGACTATGATCCAATGAGTTTAATGCCCTGGACAGCGAAAAAGCTACTCTGGAATCCCGAACCATTAGGCTCTTTCTTTGGTGAAGTTTGTCTGCAAGCTTGGCGGCAAAATCCCGATGATTTTGGTCGCGAAGTGATGAAAATTTTAGAGGAACGTTTGGGGTGTGCGGATTTGGAGGACGCTTTAGCGGCTCCGATTGCCGCCCCAGCTAAGACGCCGCCTAAACAACTGGTTACAGCGGGGTAGTTGATTCTATCCGTTTATCGTCAACTAGAACAGCTTGGAGAAATTCAACCCTAAAATGTATCATAATTAACATAAAATCATCGGTTAAAATTCTCCCCTGCTCCCAGACGTGCCATGGCACGTCTCTACACGCTCCCCCTTTCCCCTGAACCCCTCAGACAAGGTTTGATCATGCTGCAAGGTTCGATATTACAAAAGTTAGACACAGCTCATCGCGGTGGTAAGCGACCGCTGAATTTTGGCGTTTATCACAAAAACACCCTGATTGCTCTGTGTCATGCTTTGGAAGACTTTATTTTAGAGTCAGAGGGAAAACCTCTGTTGATTGCGGCGTTTCAACAGGGGAAATGGTATCTGCAAGAGGCAGAACGCTATAACGATTTGGCGGAACACTCGTCTCAAGTGGTGATTATGGCGACAGGGGATACCAGTTTTGCTGAACATCCCACCAGCCAGCGATCCAATGTGACGCTCGTGGATTTAGAACCCTCTGATCCAGTGGCTCAAGAGTGGCATTTGATCATCATGTCGGAGACATACACGGCAATGGTCTTATGTCAAGAGTTATCCGCCGCTGATTATGGCAGTAAAGGACAACCCCAAGAGGATCGGGAGCGCAAGTTTTATGGGTTCTGGACATTTGAGCCGGAACTGGTTCGGGAAACGATTGAGTTGGCGATCTCACACATTGGTGGTTATGATCAATCCTTACAAAAAAGCCTAACCGAACAAGCGCAACAGATTACGGCTGCCAATGGTAGCAAAAAACGCGATGATATTGGGCAGGTTGTGTATCGCGTCGTCGATTATCTAGAACGCTTTGAACAAGATTTATACCAAGCTGAGGATGAGCAACTTCAGACATTGCCCCTTTCCGAGCAAGACTTAGATAATAATCTATTGTCTAATAAGGTGCAGGCATTTTTGCGGATGGCACAGCTCATTGATCAAGCGGATGTAACCAATCCCATGGCGGCGGCGGAAGTGGCAACCCTTTGTGAAGCGATGGGTCAATTGCTTGATCTACCCGCGTGGCAAATCAAACGGCTGCGATTAGCGGGATGGCTGCATCGCCTCGCCCCCTTACAAGGAGTAGAGGATACGCTGGAACCGACAAAATCCACGGTGCAGCAACAGGCGGTAGCTCAACAAGAGGCGATGCCTAAGTCCTCTGTTTTGCGGGTCATGCCCCAATTACAGGCAATTGCTCACATTATCACCCACCAAACAGAACATTGGGATGGCTCAGGACAACCTGATGGTTTGGCTTATGATGCAATTCCCTTGGAGTCGAGAATTTTAGCGCTGATTACAACATTTCAACAGCGGCTGAAGGACTATCAATCCCGAGAGACTCCTTTGGCACAAGCGCTCAATGACTGTAAGGCGTCAGCGGGTACAGTATTTGACCCCAAACTGCTTGAGGCTCTAGAACTATTGGTGGTGGGCATGCAACAGGGTATGAGTTTACAGGTGAATCAACCTAAAATAGCAGCAGGGATGTGGTTGCTTGATTCCTATGCCGCTCAGGAAGCAGAATTTAATGTTTCGTCTTAAGGTTTAAGTCACTCAGGAAAATTGATGGAAATCGAAGCAATTCGGGCTGGAAAAATCAAGCAACTCTCAGGCGCTAATCTAGATGACGAAGATTTGTCTGGGGGTCAACTTGAACAGATTAATTTGGCGGGCGCTAGTCTGGTGGGTACGAATTTGTCGAGAGCAAATCTCAATGGTGCCCGTCTCGATGGCGCTAAGCTGCTGTGCGCTCAACTGGTGTCTGCTGACGTGCGGGCAAATTGTTTGGGCGCTAATCTGATGCAAGCGAATTTGGCTGGGGCTGATTTGCGCGGGAGCAATCTCCGAGGTGCGAATTTAATGGGCGCTAACTTGGCACAGGTATCGTTTGCGGGAGCATTTTTGAGTGGTGCGAATCTGATGGGTGTCAACCTCCAGGGCGTTGATTTCCGAGGGGCTGATCTGCGGGGGGCGAATCTCAACAGTGCTAATCTCAAGGGGGCGGATTTATCGCAGGCGGATTTACAGGGCGCTAGCTTGTGTGACGCCAATTGTGAGGAAGCGGATTTGCGTGGGGCGAATCTGGCGGGGGCTAATTTGACGGGGGCAAATTTGCTTTGTGCTGAACTTGATGACGCCAATATAAGTGGTGTGAAGTTGGAGCGAGCTTGCTTGCTGGGAACGTCTCTGGAAAGTAGTTCCTAGAGTGTTACCTGAGAATCCGGGGTTATTGTCCTGAGAACAAAAGGGATACATTGGACAAATGACAAAGGAAAAATGATAATATTCTGACATAAAGGCTTGGATTTAGCGCTCACTCCTGCTATTATCAATGCTTATCAAGTTGCGCCAAAAAACCTCTTCCATCTGGACAGGGTGGGGGAGAATTTGGTATTGGAGTGATTGGGAGAATAGGGAAAAAAGATGAAATAAATTTAGCGGCGTTTAATCTCCTGGGAATCTTTCCTGGATCACCTTCTCGCGTCCTCAACAGTACGTCCTCAACAGTCCCCGAATCACGAAAAAGGTATCGTGCCAGAATAAGGGATTGGGAGGATATCTATACCCGAATCAGTTCGGTTATTTCCCCGATTAACTCTATCCGTTTCTCGGCGTTTTAGGTGATCATAGTAATTAGGAGAGAATGTCAATCGGTTAGACCTTTGCGGTATCAGGAGGAGAAGTAGCAGATGCGACACCCAGATCATTTTTCCGAAATGTTGAACCTTTACCTCTTTACCGTCGTCTAAAGGTGTAATACTATAGAGTTAAGGCAAACTCATACTGACTTCGCATTCGCCCCTGTTCCTAGCCCAGAGTTAGTAAGCTGGGAAACGCCGCAGAATCAACGAAGAGACAATTTACTGAGTCAATCGCTTTAACTCCTGTCTACGGTTAGATCTCCTACTCAAGTCAATACAGGTAGGAGTCTATACATCTTTTAGTAGATGTAAACCACCGCTTCGCGCACATATCCTCAAAGTGAGAGATGGCTATAGCTTTTGCTTTTGAGGTCAAAATCCGCGACAGATTTATTGCTCGTTTACGGAGTCACTACTCACAGATGCCCACTGTTAACACCAAATCCAAAACGACCAAGCAGCCCACATTTTCGGCAGATATGGTTCGCACGTATCTGCATGAAATCGGTCGCGTGCCACTACTGACCCATGAGCAAGAAATTGTCTATGGTAAGCAAGTGCAGCAGATGATGCCGCTGTTGGAGGCAAAAGATGCTTTAGCGGAAACGATGCAGCGCGAACCGACGATACAGGAGTGGGCAGAACACGTTAATTTAGAAGAATCAGCCCTCAAGAAAATTATAAACCAGGGAACGCGAGCTAAGCGCAAGATGATTGAAGCAAATCTGCGCCTAGTAGTTGCGATCGCGAAAAAGTATCAGAAGCGTAACATGGAATTCCTGGACTTGATTCAGGAAGGTACCCTGGGATTAGAGCGAGGGGTGGAGAAATTTGACCCAACGCGAGGTTATAAGTTTTCCACTTATGCTTACTGGTGGATTCGTCAGGCAATCACCCGCGCCATCGCCCAGCAAGCCCGCGCTATTCGGTTACCGATTCACATTACCGAAAAGTTGAATAAGATTAAGAAAGTTCAACGAGAACTGTCTCAGAGATTAGGTCGTAACGCGACACCGGCTGAGATTGGTCAGGAGTTAGAGTTAGAACCTGCCCAGATTCGCGAGTATTTGAGCATTGCCCGTCAACCCGTATCCCTGGATGTGCGAGTGGGTGATAACCAAGATACAGAATTATCTGACCTCTTAGAAGATAGTGGTCCGACGCCGGTTCATTACACAACTCAGGAATCCCTGCGCCAAGATTTAGATAATCTCCTGGCAGAATTAACCCCCCAACAACGGGAAGTCTTGGCACTCCGCTTTGGCTTAGAAGATGGGAATGAACTGTCTTTGGCAAAAGTCGGACAGAGGCTCAATCTCAGTCGCGAACGGGTACGCCAGTTAGAGCATCAAGCTTTAGCCCAGCTAAGACGACGCCATGGGAATGTGCGGGAATATATAGCGAGTTAGGGTTCGTTGAGATTTGCGCTGTCTTACCTGAGCCTCATTCGGCGACTGTAGGGGTTTGGTAACCAAACCCCTACCACTTTTTTGTAAAAAAATATTAATTTTTTAGGCAATACCAGGACTAGCGATTGAAGCCTCTGAAATTGGCGTGTCAACTGTATAAACCCAACTGAAGAGTGAGTGAGTTTTCATTCCTTTGAGGGAATCGTCACTGGCGGATAATCCGTTATTTTTAACTTAAGGGTGATGAAGACCTCTATCAAAGTACAAAAAACCATACTCTTGCCCGTGCCAAATGTGACGGTTGAGAAACCGGATAAAGGCAGGACAAAAAAGAGACGGATTCAAGCTTTGATAGAAAGCAAGGATGCCTTGTTAACCTCTACTTTAGCTTAAGTCTACTTTAACAAAAAATAGGGCGGCTACCAACTGTGTGCTAGGATTTCAGATTTTTTAAGGGTGTTTCTATATTATTTTCAAGGAGGATACCACGGTGATTAGCCGATTCATTGAGTTTTTACAGTCCCAACGTCAACCGTTTTTTCCTTGGCGTTTACCCTTAACCGGGTTACTGCTGACGGTAGGACTAACAATGAATGTCTCCAGTAGACCAACAGCCGTCGCTCAACAACTCAAGCAAGCCGTGGACAGTGCTGCTGTGGAACCGAATCAATCTACTGTATCCGCCTCAGCCACCTTAATCCCTGATGGTACTTACCTCTACGGTCAATCCTCTCAACCGGATCAGATTGGTCAAGAATATATTGTGTTTCAAGCCAATAAAGGAAAGCTAGTTGGGGCACTTTACTTACCTCAATCTGAGTTTAGCTGTTTTTATGGCACCCTAGAATCTAAACAGATGAATCTCCAGGTTGTCAACCCCTATGACCAAACCGCTTTAGCTCACACCATCGAGAATCAGCAACAAACCTCGGTGGCGGCGGGGAGTCAGCTTCATCTAGATCGAGCTTACGACTCTTTAACCTATCCCCATACAGTTAGACTTGATCAGTATCAACCTGTTGGTCAACTGAGTGAGAATGATCAACGGATATTGAATATCTGTCGGGAAAATGTGTTGTGATAAATGACAAAAAGATCAACACCCTACATCTAACCCCTCTGGGGGTTGGGAATACAAGGTTTGTTCCTCTGCGGCTGTGGGTGAGCTAGTAAACTGTTCGATTTGAGTCAATAAAGTTTTAGCTTCGAGATCACCATTGTCGGTTCGGTGTTTGAGGTAGAGCTTCAGTTCATTGATTAGGGCAGTGGGGATGTTCATTAGGACTCCTCCGTTGTGGGAAACCCCGTGTCCCTTCGCTTCGCTTATCGGGCAAGCTTCAGACCGGGGAGGAACACTCGGTAGCGGTTTCAACCGCCTACCCCTTTTTGGGGCGGAGGGGTATGGTTGCCCCTCCAATGAGGTACGGTTGCCTCAGTCTCCCGTTTCCGGGGTAAAGTTAGCTTCGCCAATGTTATCGGTCGGTAACTATCCAAAAAGCACTGTTTCAGTGACCTTAAAACTGTTTAACTTTTCGGTTCTAGAGCAGTAGACTAGCTACGTATCTACGCACCATCTCTTGAACACTTGCCGATAACGTAGTCATTTAAGACTTAAGCTGGTCAGAATGGCTTGTTAGACTTCTCTTTCAAGCCTCATGCCTTTAGGCTGAGGTTCCTGACCCATAGTTTAAGCGGATTTAATAGTGGTCTCTTACTTTCGCGTCCGCTGCACGAGGAACTTGGATGAGCTAGCGTTCAGTTAGCCCGTCGTGATCAATTGCCGATAACGGCTGAAGATTGATGACTGACATTCCAAGCGCCGATTTGTCGAGCCAGTAATCTCGCCAATTGAATATGCAGATTGTGACTGGCTTTGTAGGCGAGGAAGTGAGCGACAGGAAATTTCCCCAATAAACTCAAATCCCCTACTAAATCTAAAAGTTTATGACGCACTGGCTCATTTGAAAATCGCAAGGGCGGATTCAACCATCCGTGATCGTCGCAAACTAAGGCATTCTCCAAGCTACCGCCTTTAATTAAACCGCGATCGCGTAGCTGGTCAACTTGGTTGGCTAAACCAAAGGTTCGCGCCGGTGCGATCGCTTCCGCAAAATGCTCTTGTTCCGGTGTCCAGCTATACCATTGATTGCCAATGGCTGGGTTATCAAAATCAATGCCGTAGGTAAATCGAGTGATCGGTGCGGGTAAGGCGGCGACAAAGGCATCGTCTCGACAAACCCAGATGGGTTCCCCAACAAACATCGGGGAAGCTAGAGGAGATAGATGAGACGAGTTTTGGGGGCATTCACTCTCCACAATCCCTACCTCCTGAATCGCTTTCACCCAAGCCAGCGCCGAACCATCCAACAGGGGAACTTCTGATCCATCAATTTCAATACAAGCATTGTCCACTCCACTCCCTGCGAGGGCGGCGAGTAGGTGTTCTACTGTCCCTACTGTGACATCTGAGTCGGAGGAATTGATAAAATTCTCACAATTTTCAGCCTTCAATTGGGTAGAAAGCATTGTGCCAGAGACAGCCTCCACTCGCGCTGGAATCACAGGCTTCCCTGGCAGGTCAACTCGAACAAAATATCGTCCCGTCCCGGCTACAGCAGGCAAGATGCGAACAGTGGTGGTGATCCCACTGTGCAATCCAATACCTGATCGTTCAAAAGCAGCACCCAAAGTGTAGTTGGTCATTTGTTATTCGTCATTCGTCATTCGTTATTTGTCAGGGGGGAACTGTTGTTTTTTGCGTAGGGGCGGGTTTTACTACTATCGTTTCTTATCTCACCCAGATGTAACTAAACCCGCCCCGACTGAGAGAGTAAAAACTGGTGCATTAAAAGCGTTCTCCGATACCGAAGTGGAGACGGCTTTCTCCTTCATCATTAAACCCATAATCCACACGAATCGGACCAAGGGGGGATTGGACTCGGATACCAACCCCGACACCAAAGCCGGTGCCGGGTTTATCGCGAACGATCGCAGGTTCACCAGGTACATCATCACCTGTACCTAAATCGCTGGCAAAGTCAGCAAATAAAGCACCACCGACTACAGAGATAATCGGAAAACGGTATTCTGCGGTTGCTTGAATAAAGCTGCGACCTGAACCCACTTCTCCCTCATCGTAACCGCGCACTGAGTTACTACCACCCAGAGAAAAGGCTTCGTAGGGGGGTAAGTCTCCGAGCGCGGTTCCAGCTTGTAAATTAAAGGCAAGGGCTTCGGCTCCTTCGGTGAAATCGGTAAATTCTACGGGTAAATAGTAACTGTAGCTACCGCGCAGGCGACTGAGAAAGATATTCCCTTGACCGATGGGAATCGTCTGTTCGACTCCGAATCTGAGTAGAGAGCCACTTGTCGGTCGCAGAGGATTATTGCGGCGATCGCGCACAGCACCCAGTTGTAGGGTCAACAGGTCGTCTTTACCCTCTCCACTGAAGCTTAAATCGTTACCCAATTCATCCTCTGGACTCAGGTCACCATCAGAGTCTCGAATCGACACGTTTTGATATTCAAATCCAGCTGATGCTGTCCATTCAGAGCGCCGATAGAGGTCACGGGATAATGGACGGGTAAAGTTGATTCCACCACCAGTACGAACCACACGGGGACGGTCACCATTTTCCAGTTCGACCTCAGGATCACCGCCGTCGAAAATCAGAGAAATCGAGCGGCGTCGGAAGGCATTCACAGTATAGGATGTGCGGAAGGAATCGCCAGCAATCCAAGGGTCTGTAAAACGAAGGTCAAACAGTAGGGCGCGTTCTCCCACCTGGAATTCTGCTCCGAGGGTTTGATTATTACCACCCAGGTTTTGCTGCTGATAGCTAACCGTACCAAATAAGCCACTGGCAGAGCTGACTCCCGCCCCAGCCGCCAGGGAGCCTGTATTTCTCTCGATCACATCCACCACAACCACCACTCGACGGGGGTCAGTTCCCGGAGCAAAGGAAAGGCGCACGTCGTCAAATAGTCCAAGACCAAACACTCGTCGCAAATCGCGTTCAGCAATTTCGCGGTTAAACACATCACCCTCATTGAGTTGCATCTCGCGGGTGATGATAAAGGGACGGGTGCGTCCACCAATAGGTTCGTCCCCTTCCGTGAGTAAGCGAATTTGTTGACCCTCCTCATCCAGTATCGGTTCTCCCTCTTCATCGAGATAGCGTACTGCAATCTCTTCAATCACGCCTTCTGCTACAGTCAAGGTGACAATGCCATCATCGTTGATATCTGAGGCATCAACGACTTGAGCTAGGTCATACCCCTGTTCTTCATACCATTCGTTTAACCTTTGAACGCCTTGTTGTAGGTCATTCAGGTTAAGAATCTCACCATATTGCTCTTGAAAGATAGTATCAACCACCTCTTGAGGCAAAACCCGCGCCCCGGCTTCTATAGGAACAGTATTCACCGCAACCTGACGCAGTACAGGGTTAGGTTCAACGACAAAGGTAATCCGCACGCCCAAGGGGGTATCTTCGGGTATAACGTCCACACTTCTGAACAAACCTGTAGCAAAGACAGCATTCACATCTTGCTGTAACTGAGAGCGAGTTGTTGCTAATCCGGGTCTGGTGCTAATCGCTCGAAAAATCTCGTTTTCTAGTTGTTCTTGCGGTCCGGTGTAATCCTGGAAGTTAATTAAGACTTCTGATACGAGAACTCGTGGTTCTGGCTGATTGGCGGGCGGCGTTGGTGAGTTAGTTGGGGGGACTTGAACTTGGACAGTTAAGGGAGGTGTAGGAGTTACCGTTGGTGCTGCTGTGGCATGGACGGCTTGATGATTTAAAGTGGGGGGTTGAATGGGTGTTAATTGTGTCGAACTTACCTCAATTGGATGAATAGCTGGGTTCTCTAGAATCGGCTTAGAGTTCGATTCTGCCTCACTTCTAGGATGGTCTTTTGCGGTATGGCTCGTTTCTGTGAGAGTTTCGTCGCTAATTTGAGCCAACCGAGGATGAGAATCCTGCTGCACCTTACCATGATTTGGGGGTTGAATCGAGGTTAATCGGGTTGAATTTACCTGAATCGAATGAATCGCTGGATTTTCATGAATGGGCTGGGAAATAGATTCTGTCTCACTTCCAGGACTCTCTTTTACCCCATCGGTTTTTTCTATCACCGTTTGAGCCGTTGTTGTTTCCGGGTGTTCTAGCGTCCCCGTTTTCTCATGTTCTCTTAACTCATCCCGTTGACTGCGGTCAAATACCAGGATGGGTGGGTCAGTCGTTTGCCCATGGCTAGGGGAGTTCGATAAACCGATGCTAGTTGTTACAGCGAGAATTGCTGTTAATAAAGGAGATAAGCGCATGATCCTCAGATTTTTTGACACGTCCACACACCACGTTGATTGCAAGAATTGCGATCAGCTGTTATCTGTTGTCCACTGCTTGTTAATGAGTTAAGCGATTGGCTGCTTAACCAGCTTGGTTAAGTTGATCGAGTAGCCTTAAACCTAAGCAGTCATCACTGAACCGATACAGGAAAAAATACCAGGATTTTTATCACCTCGCTTACTCTTGAGCAATTAAGTCTCCCAAGCCCAGCGCAGCTTCCTATACCCATCGGTTAACAAGCGTCAGAAAAACGCAGACACCCTAAACCTTACAGCCTTTTGCTCTGTGCCTTCTGTCTGCTGCCTTCTTGGGCTAGCACTCGATCTAGAACTTGCTGATAGGCTTGTTCTACCTGTCCTAGATCCCGACGAAAGCGATCTTTGTCCATGACTCGCTGTTCTGGATCGGTTTCTCCTTGGTTCCACAAACGACAGGTATCGGGGCTAATTTCATCGGCTAAGAGCAACTGTTGGTTGGTATCAATGCCGAATTCTAGCTTAAAGTCCACCAGGGTAATACCGCAGCGTTGGAAAAAGGCAATGAGACTCTGGTTGACTTGCAGTGCTAGTTGTTCTAGCTGGTTGAGTTGGTCGGGGGTTGCTAGTTCTAGGAGTAATAAGCGATCGCGCGTTAGCAAGGGATCTCCTAATTCGTCCTTCTTATAGTAAAATTCCACGAGGGGCTTGGGTAGGACTTTGCCCAGGGGTAATCCAGTTTGTTGACACAGACTCCCTGCTGCAATGTTCCTCACCACAACTTCCACGGGCAAAATTGTCACTCGTTTGACCCGCATCTGGTTGGGGGTGGGACAGTCGATGAAATGGGTACAAATGCCTTCAGATTCCAGAAACTCAAACAAGTGCGCCGCGATCGCGCAATTCATTTCGCCTTTGCCCACAATTTGACCTCGCTTTTGGGCATTAAAGGCGGTAGCATCATCTTTGTAGATGGTTAGGAGAATCTCTGGGTCTTCAGTTGGATAAAGGATTTTGGCTTTGCCTTCGTATAGTTTTTGAGGTTGAGACATAATCAGGGTTTGCTCCATAGAATCCTCAACTATAATCTTTGATGGAGTTGAGGAGCGTTCAATCAGGATAGTACATAACCAGGAAGGCTCTGTCGTACTTAGGGTGATCAGGAAAAGTTATCGTAAAAAGCGACGGTGAAGACTCCCACGCTCTATAGCTGGGAGATGAAACCGAGCGGATCGTCCAGAGGCAAATTCATTTTGCCAGTCAAATATTCCGGATAACATTTACGGAATAAGTGTATACAATAGGGACAATTGCAGGAGGTCGAGCAAGTGTTTACCCTAGTTTATGAGTTTAAGTTAAAACCAACTAGCGCCCAAATAGCCACCTTTGAAGAGTGGTTAGAGCAGTGTAGGAGAGTCTACAATTATGCCCTTTGTGAACGCAAGAATTGGGTTAACAGTCGTAAATGTCCGGTGAACGCTTGCTCGATTAAAGGTGAGTATGTCATACCAGCAGACAGAAAAGCACCTAATTACAATTCTCAAGCAGTAGCACTCACCCAAGCGAAAAAGAATATCCCTGAACTTAAGCAGGTACACTCACAAGTGCTACAACAAACCCTCAAGCGGTTACAACTAGCATTTGAGGGAATGCTGGTATGTACAACTCACCCGGCAATGGAAAGTAGATGTACCTGAAATCAGTCCATCGGGTACATCGATAGGAATAGATGTAGGCTTAATGCACTTTGCCGCCGTGTCTAATGGGCGAACGTTTCCCAATCCAAGACCGTTTAAACACTTAGAAGGCAAGCTGAAATCGCTGCAAAAAAAAGTGTCTAAAAAGCGCATAGGGTCAAACAATCGCGCAAAAACACAAGCCAAAGTAAGCCGACTGCATGAGCGGATAGCAAACACCCGTAAAAACTATCATTGGGAGTTAGCCCATAACCTTTGTGACTGGGCTGACATGATTTTTGCCGAACAGTTAAACCTCAAAGGATTAGCCCGTGGAATGTTGGCTAAAAGCTGTTTAGATGCGGGTTGGGGTCAGTTTTTAGATATTCTCTCCCAATGTTGTTTTAAGCGTGGGGTATACTTCCAAAAAGTACCTGCCGCAGGCACAAGTCAAACCTGTCCCAAGTGCTTAAAGGAGACAGGCAAAAAGAAACTGTCTAAGCGAGTACACAAGTGTCAGCATTGCGGGTATACCTGTGATCGGAACGTCTCTACAATTCCGCCCTAAATCCCCGCATGACCTAACGCTAAACCCGCCACCAGCATCCCCAGAACCAAAAACGGTTGAGCGCTGGCTTGATATTTCACATCATTTTCCAGGGGCGATCGCAGAAAATACATATCCTGAAATGTAATCTGAGGCACAATTAACAGCAACAGGATTGCCGCATAGAGATTTTGATGAATGCTAATTAAATACCCCGCAATCCCAGCTTGAAAGATATCAATCATCAGCACACAAATCCAAGCCGCCGTACCCACGCCAAACATAACCGGAATAGACTTCAGCCCCAATTGGCGATCGCCTTCCACACTCTTAAAGTCATTCACCACGGCAATGCCTAAACCTGCCAGACTATAAAACAGGGTGAGAATCACAATCGTCCAATTCAGATCACCAAATAAAGCATGACCCGCCCACCAGGGAAGGGCAATATAACTCGCACCGAGGGCGTAGTTTCCCAGCCAGCCATTCTTTTTCAATTTCAATGGCGGCGCTGAGTAAATATAGGCAAGGAACGCCCCAAAAAGCGTTAAACAGGTTAACGTGGGAAACTCATGACCCACCCATCGATCCAACCCATACGCCACGCCGATACCCGCCAGCAGCAGCACAACAATCTGAGTCACCACTTGGGGAACCGAAATTGCCCCAGAAGGAATCGGGCGGTAGGGTTCATTAATCGCATCCAATTCGCGATCATAAAAATCATTCAGGGTTTGGGTATACCCCGCCATCAACGGACCCGATAGTAACATACACGTCACCGCTCTCAGGATATCTTCCGGCGTCCAGGTATATCCACCGCCCGACGCTGCGCCACACACAACCCCCCAGATTAGAGGAATCCAGGTAATCGGTTTCATTAACTGGAGACGAATTTTCCAGATAGATTTTTCACCCGGAGCGGCACCTTTCATCCCTAGGAGTTGCCGGGTTTTAGCACTTCGATCTGTTGATTCGGTTGAGGGAGAGTTAGACATAGGAGTTTTGAGTGTTGAGTGTGTAGGGGCGGGTTTTACCAATAACGTTCCGGATCAAACCACTAACTTGACTAAACCCGCCCCGATTTGACCCGTCGCGATCCTCGATAGAACCTGGTGCGTGATTATGTAGGGGTGGGTTTTAGAGAATTTCGCTATTAATGATAACGTTACCTCAAAACCTACCCTGACCGATATGTAGGGGCGGGTTTCACTATTATCGAAATGGTGCGTTACGCTACCCTTCGGGAACGATGCGCGAACGCTCTTTGCACCCTACCTTTGGGGGCTGGGCGAAGCATTCGTGGAGACATTTTATCCCTTTCGGATTAAGTTTTTGGCACGAATGCTTTGCCCCTACACAAATTATGACGAATGACAATCAACTTAGAACGAAATTATTAAATGTCGATCTTGGAACTTTGCCCCTTTCACAGATTGACCGCTCAGTTGGGGAGGAAGCCAGATATTACGCCGCTGATCGCCTGCTTCAATCGTCACCTCCGGGCCATATTGGGTGAGTTTCACCTGCTTTTTGTCAAAGCCCGGTAAAAACAAACTGACTTGACGATTTGCTACATCTATGCTAATGGATTTAGGCATTTGCACCGCTTGTTTAAAATCAGGCAGGGCATCAATTAACGGTTGCCAGTCAGCGCTTGTCGATAACTGGGGCAAGGCGCTAACCGTTAACGGGGCAAATTCAGCCGCTAAAGTTTCCGTTGCTGGAATTTGGTTCAGGAGGACACCACCCACCGTCAAATTAACCTGCTGGGCGCTACCCCAGAAATATTTGGCAGTCGCTAGGGCAGCGGTGTCTCCCGTCGTCACTAAATAAGCCGCCACCCGATTCGGATCAGCCACAGCCGTTTTACCCTGCTCCAACATTTGGTTAGTTTGCTGAGTCGGTTTTTGGGCAAAGTCGTCGGGTGTCCAGGTCACATTGAGAATAGCGCTGGTGACGGGCTGGATAAACGGGGAAATCGTTTTACCCAAATCCGACTCGGTAAAGATTTGGCGAAAGCGGCGAAAATACCAACTGAGAATTTCTGGCATGCCCAGCATTCTCAGAGTGGCTTGGTCGCCGCTGCCATCGTAGATAATCACATCATACTCACCACTGCCATCGTATTCACGAATCTCATTCAAGGCTAAAGCACTATCCATACCCGGTAAAATGCCCAGCTCTTGACCATAGACATTTTTCAGCGTTGGCGATCGCAAATACTGTGCTTCAAGCTTTTTCACCTCTTCCCAGCTACGTTCGAGGAGGAAGGTAGACTGAAGCTGAACCGCTTTCAGATTCGGTCCCACCTCCGTCGGATCAGCCCTAGGGAATGTTCCCAGTAAGAGTCCGAACGCTGGGGTAGGATCTTGCCCGATTAAAAGGACACGCTGACCGAGACTTGCAAATTTTTTAGCCGCCGCGATCGCAATTGTGGTGCGACCGGTGCCGCCTTTGCCTAAAAAGGTGAGAATAAAAGCCATGATTTTGTTGGACGCTGATGACTGAAGTCGCCAGTGACATACTCCTACACCAACTGATTACAGTATGGTGTAGGCTTCTCAGCGACTCCGGCTATTGCTTAGGACATTGACTGAGCTTTATTAACGATAAGGGATGCCCCACCGCACCGGACAATACAAAGTTTTGTCACCCAATGTAGCTGCTGAATTTTACCCGGAAACAGATGCTTTCTACCTGTAGCCTGTTTCTAGACCCAACCCCATATACCAGGTTGTCTTGGTTCAAAATACAGGTAAGCAATTAGCTTTTAATTTATTTAACCTGTACCGTAGAAGGGTAGCAAATTGAAATTGCTTTGACAACTATGAAGCAAGTAACAACGCGAGTATCGGATCGGGAATATGAACATCTAGCCAAGTTTGGCAAAGTAACACAAACAACCCAATCTGATGTACTCCGAGAACTGATACGCAAGTTGTCAATCTCTGGGGCTCAATGCCCCAGAGATTGACCGCCTATCCCTCTCACGCCAATCTAAATACAGATATGGCGTGAGGCGTTAGGCGTCAAGCTAACTGACGGGTTTGAGTTCATCTTCAAAAAACCAGGTTGCCGTATTGTCGTCAAACTTGACGATCACACCGACGCCGCTGCCATCTGTCACTTTAAAATCTTTGATGATGCCAACTTTCCCTAGTTTGTTAATGATATCGCCAGACACTCGGTCTCTGAGACGACAGACTTGAACTTTTTGACCAATCTCCATTATTGCTTCTAGTAATTCTAATAGGATGAACCATTCCAAAGTGTAGCGGAATCTGGGAAGTTGTGAACATGTAGGGGCGGGTTTGACGACTAATGCTGCGGTTCAAACCATTAACTGAACTAAACCCGCCCCGACCAAGGTGTCCTTCCCCAGCTAAGAGACGTAGCATGCTACGTCTGGAACATTGCTCCCACTTACCATCCGCTCCTGAGCCTCCGCCAAGGCGCGTCGTACCTGATCAAATCCCGTCCCTCCGTAACTGTTACGGGCAGAAACTACCTGAGTTGGTGCGATCGCGTCGTAAATATCTTCCTCAAAGGCGGGGTGGATTTCTTTCCACTCTGGCAAGGTTAAGTCTTTGAGCAGTTTACCTGCACCTAGACAGGTTCTCACCACTTTACCCACCAGGTTATAGGCTTCTCGGAAGGGAACCCCTTTGGTAGCCAAATAATCAGCCACATCAGTAGCGTTAGAGAAATCTTCTGCCACGGCTGAAGCGAGACGCTCAGGACAAAACTCTAGACCCTCCCGCAACAAAATTGTCATGGCTTCCAGACAACCTTTCACCGTTTTCACGCTGTCAAATAGCGCCTCTTTATCCTCCTGCAAATCCTTGTTATATGCCAAAGGCAATCCCTTCATCAGCACCAACATAGCTTGGAGATGCCCGAAAACCCGCCCAGTTTTGCCCCGTACCAGTTCAGGAACGTCCGGGTTTTTCTTTTGGGGCATAATACTCGATCCCGTCGAGCAATTGTCTTTGAGGGTAACAAAGCCAAATTCCTGAGATGCCCAAAGAATAATTTCTTCAGACAATCGGCTCAAGTGAACCATAATCAGACTCGCCGCCGTCAAAAATTCAATAGCAAAGTCGCGATCGCTCACACCATCTAAACTGTTGTGATAGACATCGCCAAACTCCAACAGAGAGGCGCTGTAATGTCGGTCAATAGGAAACGTTGTCCCCGCTAGCGCCCCACACCCCAAGGGAGAGATATTAACCCGGGGGTAAATTTCCCCCAATCGTTGCCAATCCCGTTGTAACATTTCCCAATACGCCAGCAAATGATGGGCTAAACTCAACGGCTGGGCGCGTTGGAGATGGGTGTAGCCAGGGATTAGGGTTTCGACATGGGATTGAGCCAAGTTGAGTAAAACCCCTTGCATGTCTCGTAACTGGGTACGGATTTGGGTGATTTTATCCCGCAAATAGAGCCGGGTATCTGTTCCAACTTGGTCATTGCGCGATCGCGCCGTGTGCAGCTTTTTCCCCACATCCCCGACAATTTCGGTGAGACGTCGTTCCACGGCAAAATGAACGTCCTCGGCGTCAATACCGGGGTTAAATTTTCCCTGGCGGTATTCTGAACGAATTTGTTCTAAACCCTGCACCAGTTGCTCCGCTTCATCGGCTGAAATAATTCCGGTGTGGGCAAGCATTCTAGCATGAGCCACCGAACCCGTCAGGTCATACTCAATCAGTTCGATATCAAATCCAATACTCGCATTAAAACCTGCGATCGCCGGATGAAGTGCCGATTCAAATCGCTGGCTCCACGTTGTTTGTTCCGTCACAATACAGATTCCCTAGTACAAAAAGGCTCTTTGAAGGCAGAGGGAAGAGGGAAGAGGGCAGAAGGCTGTAAGGTTTATGGTAGTTGCTTTTTCGCCTATTGTTAACGGGTAAGTTATTTCCGCGCCTGCTGCACTAATCCTGGGTTTTTTATCGTTTTATCGTTTATCCTCTTCACCAAGGACAAATGACCAATGATCAATCACCCAAACGAACTCATCCCCCGAAAAATATAACCGATGATTAGACCAATCAAAAATGCCCAGACTTGACCCGATTCAATGAAATTATTAAACGCCTGTTGCATTTGACCCAAAACATCAGGATCTTCAACTTGTTGCGCTAACACCAGTCCATCGGTGAGCCATGGACTCATCAGGTCAATAAGCGGATGGAAACTATTGACAACAGACGCTAGAGCTTGCACTTCCATAACAGCCATGGCGATGATTACCTTAAATTAAATAGGTTACTCGGAAGATTTTACCTGCAACACGACCAAGGTCATATCATCACCGTTATGATTTTTTGCTCCCATAAACTGTCCCACCTGCTCAAACAGGTAGTCTAGAATGACTTGAGAGCCTTGGTGATGTTCACAAGCCCACTTAAATGCTTCAATCAAATTTTCCTCATCAAAGCGATCGCCATGTTGATTGGCAACATCGGTAAATCCATCAGTGTAATAAATAATCGTGTCTCCCTCATCGAGCTGGATTTGAGCATCTTCATACTCAGAATCTGCCTCCAAGCCAATCAGCATCCCTGCTGTATCGAGACGCTGGATAGAATGAGTAGACGCCTGCCATAAGAAGGGGGGATTATGGGCAGCATTGCTATAGGACAAAGTTCGGGTTTTGGGATCGTACTCCGAATAAAACAGAGTGACAAATCGATTGGAATTTTCTAGGTCAGCATACATCACCCGATTCAAATGTTCCAGGATGCGGGCAGGGGAGTGACGGTTGAGTACTTCTGCCCGTAGCATACCCCGCGTCATCGTCATAATTAAGCCGGCTGGCACACCTTTACCCATGACATCACCAATCACAACGCTCCAGGGTACAAATGCTTTGTTTTCATCAACATATTTATTATCACAAAAACCTAGCGGACGAAGCTGATCATAGTTAGTGGGAATAAAATCATAGTAATCACCCCCAACTCGACTTGCCGTCTGACACCGAGCCGCCAGTTCAATTCCTTTAATCGAGGGACATTGACGAGGGAGGAGGCGTAATTGGATTTCCGCGCCAATTTCTAACTCTCGATCTAAGCGTTCTTTTTTGCGAAGTTCTACAGTAAGTTCATCATTAGAGATCGCGACGGCTGTTTGATCGGCAACTAACCGCACTAATTTCTGTCGGGTTGGCGTCCAGTTATAGTTTAGGTCATCGGTAAAGACGTACAAGCGCCCTCGTTCGACATTTTTAATTAAAATCGGTGTGCCAAATAACTGAATATCTGCGTTTAAATAACGATTGACCTGCTCGTCAAAGGATGCCCAGATTCTGTCCAACTGTTCTGAACTCAGTGCCAATTTTCCATCTTCATTGCCTTGAGCCGTGATTGTTTGACTTGCCTGTTCGAGTGCTTGACGCAATGTCTGACACGCTTGATTATCTTGGCAATGAATTTGTTCGAGCCGGATGTGACCATTTGGCTTCAACAAAACTAACGCGCCTCCCTCTGTATCGGTTACCCGTGCAGCCATCAAGGGAATTAATTCTAAAAATTGATTTAAATTGTTGAAGCTGCGTAAGGCAAATCCCAGCGAACTTAACAAATCTTGGATTTTGTGTTGTTCTCGGTGCAGGCGAGCTACAAGTTCTTTGAGTGCAGAAACAGGTGTTTTGTCAGAAGCAGCGATATAGGGAGTGCCATTCGCTGAATTAGGGGGTTGGCTCTTAAAGGGGCGTGCTGTCATCACATCAGGGTTGGGGAGCATCACGTTTAACTAAAGATATGGTTCAATCGGAGGTTGTCTCTACACTTATGGTCTTAAAGTAGCAATTGAAACACTTTTAACCATCCACGCTTCCAGAGGTCAGTTGGAAACGTCCGGACAGCCTTCTTGCCGGCATGAATAGGACAATATAAAAAGCGTGGGAAAATCCCGATGACATCCGATCTTAACGCTGTTGGTCTTTGGCGCTGTACTGAAGTCTGTTCCGGTTATTATATAAGTATGTGACTGATTTTAGGTGTCAATCATAGCGCCAATTGAGTATTCTGCCAACATCCATCTGGGGGATTAGTTAAACTCTTTGTTGTTGTTAATCTTCCATCAAGGGTCTAAAATCACTATTAGATCTTAAGGAATCTCACATTTTTTCTATCGATTGGAAAATAAAAGGTGCATTTCCCCTTTGCCTCGAATAGGATAATATTGAAGATGCATCAAGGCTGTAGACGCGCCTAAGTTTCCCATAGGGGGGATAGGGGATGAGTTGACTGCATCCATTTTGGATTTTGGTTTTTAGTTAATACTCAGATCTTGCACCTGACAAGAGCGATTGGAAAAGGACGCAACTGCGTCCCGTTCCGCTAATGAGAAACCATACATACAAGTCAAGTCCGCCGACGCTTCAGCAAGCTAGACTAACGCCAACCTTCGCTAACGCTAATGCGGACTCATAGAAAATTAAGGGTTTGGCTACCCGCCCCTTCAGGTTAAGAAGACTCCAGTTGAGACTGCTTAATTCCTTGTACTGCCCAAGCGGATAAACAGAAAGCTCTTTTGGCTTAATTTTGCAACACTTCTACATCATGACGGAAGGCAATTAAGGCATGACCGTTCTGCATTTCGGCTAAGGTTTGGAAGATCTCATCAGAGACTTCGGACGAGACAACGGTTTTCATCTCAATGTTGGTGTTATACCCAACAATATCCCCCATTCGCCTGCCATGACCCCCTTCACCGAGGACATCGTTGATGGTGTATCCTGTTACCCCTTTACTTCTGAGCAGTTTGATTAAACGATCTTTGAGTACGGACTCACCAATGATCGTCATTAAAACAGCGGGTTTGACAGAAATGGCTTCAGTAGACATAAGAAACTCCTAAAATGTTTGTTTAGGGAAGGATGACAGGCAAAGGATAACTCAATTCCTGTACCGATTCGAGACTTCCCGGAAAAATTCACCTCCTAAAATCTCTCGTCCCCAATCGACGAGTCGTTTTAATCCACTGGCGCAGTCGCTGTCGCAGATTATCGATATTAGGGGTTTGTTTACCATAACGCCAGCGTACATAAGCCTGAGAAATTTCATCAATCACGGCGGCTGAGTCAGAGGATTGCTGCTGACGCATGACTCTAGCATATTCTAACGGCGTCTGCGCGGGGTGCTTAATATATCCTTTAGCCCCCAAAGCCTTTAACATTTGCTGGTAAAGCCGTTCCATGGGCGGTAATTTCCCTAACCAGCGACGGTAACGCCAGGTTTGCCACTGCACCCAACCTAACCAACCTACGAACCCCACCGCGATGGCTAAAATTAACCCGCCAAACAACCCAATCCAACCACTGGAGAGCATCGCCCACAGTCCCACGATTAGCCGTAGCAGCGAACCAATAATTAGATTCCACAATTCTCCGATAAAATTGCTTACGGGTGTGGGTAACCAACCTGCTACCCAACGCCAAAACTGACGCAGAACGCTAAAGGTTTCCGTGTCTTCTACGCTTTGGGGGACTAATTCGTGTCCGGGAATGGGGTCAAAGGCAAACCAGCCATAGTTGGGGAAATAGACCTCCGTCATGGCGTAAGCATCGGTATTTTTGACGATATATAAGCCTGTGAAGGGATTAAACTGACCGGTATCAAATCCTACTACTAACCGCGCCGGAATCCCGATAGAACGCAGCATGATGGTTAAGGCAGTGGAAAAGTGGTCTGGATAACCGCCTTCGTATTTAAATAGAAACGCTTCTACTAAATCTTCGTCTTCCTGTAAAAAGGGAAGTTCCAAGGGGTTATCTGGAATTCTATACCGTCGTTTAACCTCTTGAGCCAAATACAACGCCTTCTCGTAGGAGGAGGTGAGGGGTTTGGGGGAGGTGGCTAAGAGTTGTTCGGTTTTTTGCCGCACCTTATCCGCGATTTCTGGTGGAATATCAAGATAGTATTTTTGGATATTGTCTGGGTAAGTGTCCGGGGCTTGTTGGAGTTGGGTGCGATCGCGTACTGGTACTTCGGATATCACCGTGTAGGTCAATCCTTCAAGTAAAGCTAGAGGCGATCGCAAACTACCTTCTGTATCAATGGCTACTTCCCTTGTGGGAAAATAGAGTTGCTTGGGATAACTCAGGGCGGGAATAATATTAGGCAGTTCCGATACGGCAGTATAACTTTGAATTACCGTTTTGGTACGACCCAGATTAAAGCTGGTGGGATAGAGTTGAAACCGATAAGACCAAGGGGGACGAGTCACTTCCAACACCTGATCTTCGCGAGACAATTCCCATCCTTGACCCGTATAGCGGTCAAAAGCCTGCACCCGCCAAAATCCAGGGGATTGGGAACGCACCCGCAAGACGACTTTCGGCTCGAGGGCGCCTCGCAGATTCTGGTTAATTTGGGTACCAAAACCATAGTAAAATGTCTCATCCATTTCACCCGCACCGCGACTGGGAGATGTTCCCTCACCACCCGTCCCCTCACCTTCACTCACATATCCGGGATTGTTCACCCCCCGATTATTCCCCTCAAAATCTTGCTCATCCAAATCCAACGGCGCACTGACGGGAAAGGTTTGTAGTTGATAACCGGGAAACCGAGGCATTAGGGCGAAAATCCCCAAACCCAAGGCGATAATAACTAACAAAAAAATACTCAACCGTCGCAGTGACAGTGGCGAGAAACGTTTAGCCCCCTCCTTTGAGGTTTTACGTTTTGGCTTTGGCGATAAACCGATACGGGATTGGTAATCGAGGATGAGTGTGGGTAAAGCGATGGCTAAAAATATCAACAGTAGCGGGGCAAACGCTAAGGTTTGGCTCAGGGTTCCTGCCACCCCCAACAAAATCAACCCGATTACCATGGAATAGCCTAAATCCTTGCGGCGGGGCAAGTCAAAGCTGTGGAGAACTTGTACTTGAATCAATAATTCTGCGAGAACGAGGCGGGTATCATTGAGGCTGGCTAATAAATTATTAAAGAATACCCCCATAGCGATTAGCATCCCAATCGCCAAAAAGAACTTGACCGCAATGTTGCGATGGCGGCGACGATACCAACTCCAGGTTGCTCCAATAATGGACAACGGTACAGCCCAGGCGCTCATCTGAGTCTCAGCGGCGATATCTGTGGCGACAATTCCCACAATCACTAGCCCCTGTACGAGGACTCGTAATCCTATCGAGTCTTCGGTTTGAGGCAGTGGCATTGTGCCAAGACGCTGCCACACCTGATTTAAACCAGGTAGACGCCGGATTCGCTGCATCCCTGAAGGATTCGACATAACAATTGACTCTCTTGTGCGCGAGATGGCTGTTAGCTTAATTCACGGGTTCAATCGTATTGTATCTAAGTCCAAAGCCGGGAGTGAGAGAAGCTCCCACGGCTAACAGCTAGCACTTAACCCTTACAGGGTTGGGTAGATAGCAAAAACCAAGGGGTTTTCGTCTGAGTCTTGGAACCGAATTTCCAGGGGATAGGTTTGATTCGGCGGCAAATCGAAGGCTTCAACACTCACATAGCCGGGGTAGGTACGCTCAGATACGGCTGAACCTTCAGGTGTACGCAAGGTCAAACTGCCACTTTCAGGCAGATGGCTCATCACCCGCAGTGTGGGAACACCTTCTTGCATCTGATACTCAGCTTGGACAGTGACAACGCCGACAGAGGTTTGCCACTGGCGTTCAACCGGAGTCTGGTTGGGTGAAATGGGTACTGTCAACGTGCTAATAATCTCTTTAGCCGCTAACAATGCCAGAATCATCTGTTGCTCTGGGGTTGCTTGTTCATAGGGTGGGGATGGGAGTTGCTTGAGCAACAGTTGTAGTTGTTCAGAATCACGACCTGATCCCGAAGACAACAGTACCATCTGAGCTTGATTATTGAGCAACTGGAATTGGGCGGGGAATAAATTTTCCACCGCCTTGACCATTTTTCGCCCCAATTGATAGGGGGAATAGACTGACTCCGAACAAGCGTTAAATAGGGTAACTAGAACGTTTTCGGGGATGGGAACAGGTAGCGGTAGGTTCAAGAGTTGGGGAGTCCATAACTGAACCGATGGAACCCAATTTGGGGCTACACTGTCTGAGATCTCAGGTTCATATTCAAAACGATCCGTCTCCCAGGGAAACAAGGGGGGATGACGCTCAATTTCAACTTGCAGTTTGCGCTTAATTAGCGCCTCAAAACGATTTTGCACGATCGGCATATCTCCCAAGTTGTAGGGGCGGTTTGTACCGCCCAGTTCGATGTCCTCACGAGTAGGAATGTTTTCGGAACCCACTCGTGTGTGGTCATTAGCGATTTCGCCAGTTATAGTGGGTGCAATGTTCACGTCTTCAAAGTCCAGTGGATCTAACTCATCAAATTGAAAATCCGCTGCTTCTAGCTCATCGGTAGGGTCTAACCCATCGGGTTGACCACTGATTGATGTTGTAGCAGCAGGAACGGACTCTTGTAACAGCCAAGCCATTAAGCGGCTGTATAGGGTGTCCGAGTTATTGTTTATGTCACTATTCATCTTCCGATGCACCTGATCCGGATACTGAACGATTGCGAATATCCCAGGCAATTTCGAGCAATTTAAACCATCGCTTGTCAACCTGAGTCACCGTACAACCTAGGGCTTGGGCTATTTCTTGGGTTGAATGACCCTGCTGCTTGTGGTTAAGCAATTCCCTCTGTTGGGGATCAATTTTGTTCTGAAATAGCTGCCACTGGTGGGGGGTCAACCCCAGATTTTTCTCTAAATCGGCTTCTAGCCATTGGTGGACGAGTTCCCAACGGTGAGAAAGGGCAAACCGAATTAAATGATACTTAAATCGTTGCTGTAAGTAATCCCTCTGACGGGGGGTTAATCCTAATATCTCCTCAATTTCGCTCGTCGGCAAGTCTTGTAGACGCAGGGTGAAGTAGTCAGCACAGTCTTGTTGTTGTCGTTCTTCAAGATAGGCAAACAATTCCTCAACCACCTTATCCCGCAGGTTCGCTTCTAAGGGTTCAGGTTCAGAAGCCACCATCACCTCTCGCACCTGCTGAATCGCCGCATCATTCCAGGTATTTTCTGAATCGGGAGTACCCCCTTCGGCGGCGGTATCCATGTCTACGGAGGTTTCTGGGGGTTGCTGTTGGGAAAAGGTTTGCGCCCGCAAAATTAGCAGTTGCTGGGATCGCCGTCCGGGTAAGGGAATACGCCGCTTGGCATACCGTTCGGTAAACGCCATGTACTCCGATAACTCTAGTAGCGATCGCGGACGATAATTATCTTCAATGGACGTCTCACGCCGAAAGGCATTTAAAGATTCTACATAAAATCCCTGTAAGAAATCTTCAATCAGGGTAACGCGGGCTTGATAGCTCGCTGGGGTTTGAGACGGGGTAATATAGCGGTAGACGATCGCACTCAATGTACTCTGGAGTTCGATTCGTCCCCGGTGAGAACCAAGGCGATAATAGTTTAAGACTTGTTTGAGGCGATGGTTGGCTAGGGTCTTCGCCCAGCTTTCAACATCTCCAGACGTCTTAATTCGATGGCTTTCATTACAAATTCGAGTGACTTCATTCGCTAAACGCGCTGCTACATCCTGACAGTTCTGCTCCGATGCAGTCGTAGACTGCCGGAGTTCGTTAAATAGCAGTTGAAAAATAGCCTCCACGCCCTGGCAGACTTCCCTCATGATGTTCATTCTTTCACAAAGACCCTAACACATACACGCAACAACCGTTTTAATCTGGGTTTAGACTCATACATAGCAGTAAGACTTACTCGCTTGAGGATCGCTCGATGGATTTAACCCAACAGATTCAAGCCCTGATTGACAATGCCCCTGCTGATGGGACGACGCCGAAAATGGTTGAGGCGATTGCCCCTGTTCTAACCATGCTTGCCAGTCAGTTACACCACTCGGACTATCATATTCTCCAAACTCTGGATCAAGGTTGGGTGGTAACGACCCTGAGTAATCGTGCCCAGCCTGAGGTCGAAAAAAATGTGGTCTATGCTTTTCCTACACTCAAAGATGCGGCTGATTTTCAATCCAATTGGGACCCTCAAATCGTCGCTATGTCTGTGCCAGTCACTCATATTTTGTTCCAGATGTTAGCGCTTGACACGGTAAATAGCACCGTTTTCTTTGATACACCTGGTAATTTAACAGCCGGAACTGAGGTGCGTCGAGAGGATCTGCAACGCTTGGTTCAAACCCAGCTCCAGCATACTTACTCAGCACCTCGGTCATATCCTAGCAACCTCCCCCCAGATATTGCTTGATTTAAATTAACCTACAGCCGCTAAAATTCTAGGGGTTTGATGGGTACGCGATCGACTCGCCCGCTGCTTCGGTGCTGGAGGTTTCCCTAACCTTGACGTTTTGGTCAACCAACGCGGCTGTTATTTCTTCTGAAAACCCTGGCTTTTCTATTGTAAGCGGTTATAGTCGTTATCCAGTTTCAACGCCTGTAATTTATATCACAGAGGATGACCATGTCTGAATGTCCTGTTTGTCAAACCCAATATATCCCAAGCAATGTGAATTGTTGCTCTGTCTGTGGGTGGGATTTGACCCCCTATCCACCCACCTTAGTGCAGTCTGTACCCTCAGAATTTTTGCAGCAGCAGTCAGTTCAATTGGATTGGGCGAGGCAGATGTGGGCAAAGTGGTCATTTTCCCAAGGGGTTTGGCAAACGCTTTCTCCTCTCAAAGAACAGTTATCTCAAATTCAACAGCAGCTTCAGCAGGCACAACAGGAACGGCAGGATTTGCATGAGCAACTCCAACAACTGCTACCGCAACTGGATCAGCCCTTACCCACTCTCAACACGGAAACTCACCAAGAGTCAACGCCATTACCTCCCTTGGAAGTTGCTGTTTTGAATTATGAATTAATTGAACACCAATTCACGCTTAATGATTTTTCTGACTCAGTGTTATCGGTTGCCATTAGTCCAGATGGCGAAACTTTAGTCAGTGGCGGTTATGACAACATGATTAAACTGTGGAATCTCCAAACTAGAGAGATGATTCGCACAATTCCAGGGCATACCAATTCAGTTGTTTCTGTTGCCATTAGCCCCGATGGTGAAACGTTAATTAGTGGTAGTGCTGATAATAGCCTGAAAATTTGGAACTTAAACACGGGCGACTCAATAATGACGGCTGATGAACATTTGGATTCAGTTTTATCGGTGGCTATTAGCCCTGACCGCAAAACTGTAGCCAGCGCTAGTTCGGACGGTACGATTAAGCTGTGGGATTTGATCACTGGATATGAGATCCGCACGTTATTTGGTCATGCTGACGCCGTATTGTCAGTGGCTATTAGTCCAGATGGACAGAGTTTAGTTAGTGGCAGTTCTGATGACACGATTAAAGTCTGGAATTTGAAAACAGGTAAAGAAATCCGCACCTTGACCGGACATACAAATTCTGTTCTTTCGGTGGCAATTAATCCCGATGGAAAAACCCTCGTGAGTGGGGGATATGATGATACAATTAGAGTGTGGAATCTGAAAACTGGGGAAGAAATTCGCACGATTACAGGTCATAACGATTCCGTCTTGTCGGTTGCTGTTAGTCCAGCTGGGCAAATTTTAGTTAGTGGTAGTTCTGACAATACAATTAAGGTTTGGCATCTGAAAACGGGAAAAGAAATCCACACCTTGAGGGGTCATTCGAGTTCGGTTATTTCAGTGGCACTGAGCCGAGATGGTAAAACAATAGCCAGTTGCAGTTCTGATAAAACGATCAAGGTTTGGCGCGTTTTGAGTTGACGTTAAATTGGGGTTATTTGTCATTCGTCATTTATTAGGGGAAAGTCAGGGTGTGACAACAAATTAAAAGCCTTTTCCTTACAGGGATTGAAGCTATTTAATTGGGCTACACTCCACACCCCACACCCTACCTTGGCTTCCTAATAATAAGTTTAGTAAAGTTTAATCACACTCCCTTGGATACTCCCGGCTAAAATTAATGTTATCGGTAGAAAAAAGTCTAAGTTCTGGGCTAACCTGTAAAATCCAAAATTCTCTCCAAAGCGGATTTAGAAATTCTTATAATTCTGAAAAGACTCTAAAGCTCATCTCATCATACAAGCTGACTTATATCACTGCTCAATAAGACTTGAATCACCTTTTAAGTTGCACGATATCACAGACGCTTCAGCTTATCATCACGGTAGTCTTTGACAATACTCCTCATACTAGGTAATGTTGAGTTCTGAGTTGTCCTATGCAAGTCCCCATCAGACTTTTACCGGGCGCGATCTCCGATTTATTTGCTCAAGTTAGTATGTGTGGGAAAATTACTATGGCAGATCGGTATGGACTCATGGCAGCTTTATTGGAGGATGATCTTACTGAAGAAGAAAGAAATTCTATTGATAGATTACTCCATGCTTTCTGTCGTGGACGTATGCATATCGTGGATAAAATTTCAATGGTTTTGTGATACTTATTAATTTCCCTTGATTTTCTGCTCAAGGTACATTTATTGGAAAATTTAAAATGACTACCATCACTTGTGGAGACGTTTCTAAAAAATGTCTCTTTTTTATGGGATAGTTTGGCTGGGGGAGCAGCGACTTACAGTTTAGTTAGAAATGTTGTGATTTATCTCACTAAATAGAACTAATTTATATCACGCCACTATGGCAATTAAGTTACAGTTGAATGCTGATTTAGTCACTTGCCTATCAGATTTTAATCACATTAGTACTTGACGTATATCACCAATAAAAAAAACCTAAATCACTTTTTAAACTTAGCAAATGCCTCATAGTAAAATGGTTGCATTTATCGGAGTAACATGAAACGTAAAGTCCAACTTATACCGGGCGCAATTGCTGATTTATTTGCTCAAGTAAGTTGTTCTGGTAAAATTACACTGGCTGATAGATATGGACTCATGGCAGCCATGTTAGAAGACTCGCTCACAGAAGAAGAGAGACAGTCCATTGATAGACTGCTGCGTGCTTTGAGCAAGGGACGCATGCAAATCGTTAATGAACTTTCAGCACAGCGGTGTTGTGCTGATTCTCCGTCGTCTTTTTCAGTAACTAACTTCAGGTTAAAGAATTAGACGCCATCCACTGACGAGTGCCAAAAAATTGACAAGAGTGGGCGGCAACTTTTGCTGAAGCAACTAGGGCTTCAGTAAAGGTATGTTTGAGGATAGAGTGACAGAATGCCCCATGAAAAACATCACCGGCTCCCAAGGTATCAACCGCATCAATACAAGGGACTGATAATTGACCCGATATTCCCAGAGTAAGGTACTCAATCGGTTTTTCCCCATGGGTAATCGCAATGTGAGGAATTCCAGCAGCGCTAAGATAAGCGATCGCGTCTTTGTGAGTTTGACAGTCTGGGGGATAAAAATTCGCTGAGCATAAGGCATAATCGACAAAAGGCAAAAGATTTTCTAATCCGGGTTTCCAACTTCCCCCATCCAAGACAACTGGGATCTGGCGGGATTTTGCGGATTGAGCGATCGCGCGACTCACTGCTATTTGATGACCATCAATCATCACAATATCAATATCCGTGTCAATACCGGGCGGTAGTTGCTCAATCTCCGCTTGAATCTTAGCCGCATTAATCGAAACCACAGCGCGATCGCCAGTCCCTTGGGTAACAATAATTGAAGAAATGGGTGGGGGACTAGTTACTGTTGGATCTAAATCAGCCAGAGTTACTCCCTGATCTTGCAAATCGGAACGGATCAGGGGTGTAATGGGGTGAGTTCCCACTACACCTAAGATTGTCGCGCGATCGCCTAAATAACTAAATGTGACAGCCGCGTTTGTGGCTGGACCCCCAGCCGCCACGGTATAATCAGAAGCAGCAATTTTTTCATTTTGACCCGGTAGTTTAGGGCTAAGGTAAACCAGGTCTAATGTGACCATACCCACGAAAAGCCCATTGTTTGCCATTGATTGTAGATTAGAGAAATAGCGGTTAACGAGATAATCATAAGGGGTTACTTGATATCTCATCAATCAGATCATGCCTGTTTCTCAGACGTTCCACCGGAACGCCTCTACAATCTCCCCTTTAAGGAATTCGTTCGACGGGTAAACCCGTAGGTCCTAAGCCTTCAAACATCAAAACCTCACAAGATGGCAGAGTTAGAGTAGTGTAATCGCAGGTATACGTAGCTAAGGGTTCGGCTCGGTCATTGAAGACTCGGACATTATAGTTATAGTCTCTAGCAACAGTTCCGAAATGATTAATGAAGCTGTATCGTTCTAAGTAGTTTAGCAGCGTCCACGGTTGACGGCTAACAACCAAATCCACCCGCTGCTCATCTTGGTAAGCGAGCCAGTTCACGAGCAGTTTACCGCCAAATTCATCAAACTGATCTTCTGCCCACCAAAGGCTGGGAATTGTAATATGTTGCTGGGAGATTGTACTGGCTGTAATGATATTGGGAGGTAGGACAGCCTCAGGTTCTAGTAGTTCTGTTTCTAGGGGGACTAAGGACGGTATTGGTGCAGAAGTGCGTTGCGCCGTTGCTGTTGGTGTGATCAACAGCAGGAAGGAAATGGCGATGAGCCAAATTTTTAATTGCCCCAACTGACTGAACACTGATTTAATCATCATTTCTTTACTCTAATTGTATGAGTTCTTGACATCCTCCCACAGCAAATCAAAGATTATGGCGTGGGACTTATAGCTCCCCAAACCCCTCACCAGTTAAATTAGGGAAGATTTTGTTGGCATAGTTGGAAGATATACCGCAGCCGTCCGAGTAAGAGTTCCATATCTCCAGTTGAATACAGAGGCGTTTCATACCCAATACCCTCGATAGCGAGCTTGTAGAATCTCCAGCCTTCGCCATTCGTAACAATGCCCAGAATATCTATGTCATTGTTATGCTGTTGATTGTTCCACTGGCAGGCTTGCATCTCTACCAGGCATTGAGCTAACCCTTGCTCGAAATCATCTTTTTTGGCTTCAATGATACACAACATCGGCATATCTAGAAATCGCTTACGTTCAGCAATCAGGTAATCTACATATCCCGCTAGCTGATCGCTTTCAAGCTGCGCTCCTTTCCAGATTTTGAGGCGCTCACAAGGGTTAATGGCTTCATCGCATATAGCATCAATCAAAAGCTTTTTGGATTCTTCATAGCTTTCAAGATCGAAGTGGCGGTTGAGTCGGGTGAGGTGTTCTTGGAAAAAGGCACTGAGTGGAACGGGTTCAGTTTCCAGTATCCAAGGTAGCAGATCGATGAGTCCAACGTACTGAAATGCCTCGCCTTTCCTGAAGCTAGAGAATTTGCGCTTCTTCGATTTTGGGATTTTCTCTCTGCGACTTTTTCCACTTTTCATGAGATCACCTCAACCCACTATTCTGGAGGAGGAACTTTTTTCTAGAGAAATTAATTTCCTTGAGCTTTTTAATTCCATCTGTCTCTTTTTTCCCAAAGTAGTATGATCACGGTTTCCTTTCAAGTACCATTAGCCCCAAAGCCGACGCCGAGGAGATCCATTGAGACGTTGATGAGTATCGGCTAGCAAACCAGGAATATCGAGTTGTTCCGGACAACGGGGTAAGCAGTCACCACAGCTTGTACAACGATTACCCTTAACCCCAGCAAACCAATGTCCTGCATTTTCAAACATGCCATAGCGGTATTGCCCGTAATCTGTCATATCATAAGCCACGGCTAAGTTCCGCAGCCTTAATACTTCTGGAATGTTAATCTTTTCCGGACAAGGCAGACATTGGTAACATTGGCTACAGCGGTCTGTTCCTAAAGCCGTTTCAGCTTGGGTTTCTAAACGGGAAAATACTTCACTTTCTTGGGGAGTCAGGGAGTCATCCCGCTCCGCAACGGCTAATGGGGCGTCCAATTCCTTTGGGTTAGCAGGTCCCACGCTCAGGGTGGTAATTCGGCGATCGCTCAATAAAAAACGATAGTTTAACTCTAATGGTGAGAAGGGATAGCAGAGTTCGACGAGTTTCGCCGGGGGGGTGTAGAGTCGTCCGCCCTTATCCGCCGGAGATATGATAAACACACCCATATCCTTCTGGTGCGCCAATTCTACGGCTGGACTATGGCGCTGAAAGATATAGTAGTAATGTAGGTTGATAAATTCAAATAAATTGGTCTGGATTGCTGCTACTATGACCTCTAGGGGAGCATGAGTGGAAAAGCCGAGGTGTCTAATCTGACCCTCTGCTAATGCGTCTTGTATTGCCTGCATACAGCCTCTCGGAGACTCAACCCAGGTCAGATGTTCCCAGGTGTTGATTCCATGAATGGCTAAGCAATCCAGATAGTCTAGCTGTAGACGCTCTAAGGATTCATTAATCCACTGACCCATGATTTGAGGATCAGGCGTTGGCGGTAGCTTAGTCGTGATCGTGAGTTGTTCTCGTGGTACGGGTAATTTTTTGAGGATATTCCCCAAATACTGCTCGCTTTTACCATAACTGCGGGCGGTTTCTAGGTGATTAATCCCCTTCGCGATCGCGTGTTGTACGGTAAATTGAGCATCTGACTCGCCCGCCAAGCAGCGCATGGTTCCTAGGGAAAATACGGATAGCCACAGATTGGTTTTCCCAAACCGTCGATAACGCATTTGTGACTTACCATCCCCTTACCATTCCATGAGCAATGACCACCTAAGCTTCACCGCCGGTTTTAAATCCTTTATGCTGGGAAAAGTCTTCCGGTCGGATATTGGAGACAAACTCTCTAAAAGCTCGTCGTTCTTCTTCATCCGCATCTCGATCAACGGGTATTGACGCATCCGCGATCACTTCTTCCATCACCCAGATTGGGCTATCCGTGCGAAGCGCGATCGAGATCGCATCACTGGGTCTAGCATCAATTTCCTTTTTCACTTCACCCTGACGCACACAGAGGATAGCATAGAAGGTATTATCTTGGAGTGAGTGGATAATGATCCGCTCTAACTTCATGTCCCATGTTTCCATGAGACTCACAAACAAATCGTGTGTCAGAGGGCGGGGAGCCTTTTGGCGTTCTAAAGCGCTGATAATTGCTTTTGCCTGATCTTGTCCAATGTAAATCGGGAGAGCGCGTCGCTCTTGTGAGTCTTTCAGCAGCACGATTGGACTACGGGTGACAGCATCTAATGCAATTCCAGCAACTTTCATTTCAATCATTAGCTTAGCCTCTAGAATACAGTCGGCGTCGAGGGCATCAACGCGAAGCAGTAAAGCCCCATGGGATGGATTTAAAGTAGAACAATTGTACTAGCTTATCTGACTTCACCGATTAACCCCAGAATCAGTCCTCTAGTATCAAATTGGGCGGAGATCAACGAGATTGTATTCTCCCAGTATGCCCCAGTCTCAGGACGTTTGTTTCGGGACTTTATCAAAAAAAACACATAACCGTTCATCCTTGTCCCCAATAGCTCTCTAGCGGTTAATCTCCCTCGCTTTGATCAACTGCCACCTCCTTGCTTTGCCTCCTAACATTGGTATAGACTTGTTTTGATAAGCGATGAACTAAGTGCTTCAAGTGATTGAATTGCAACTTTAGCTTGACTTATGTTGCCGTATTAGGGTAGGACTAATCATTAAACACTGGTTAGTTAAAAAGAGTTCCTCAGTGAAACTTCCCCTTCACTACCCCCAAAACCATTTTATCACGGAGCCTCTATAATCGGTGATCCGCGACCCGCTACTTTGATCAAATCGTGTTCACAGGATTAATTCAAGCACTAGGCACCCTGCAACCGCTAGGCGGCGATCGCTTTCAATTGACTTGTCTTCCTGACAAGGCAGCCGTGATTTTAGACGATCTAGCCATTGGTGATAGTGTAGCTGTTGATGGAATATGTTTGACGGTGGAAGAAATTTTGTCCCAAGGGTTTGTGGCAACAGCTTCCGATGAGACATTAAGCCGCACTACTCTGGGGCAAAGGCATCAAGCTGCTACCTATGTCAATTTGGAAACATCAATACGAGTCGGTAGTAAACTAGGGGGACATTTTGTCACAGGTCACATTGATGGGATTGGTTCTCTCCAGGACTCTGTAAAAACAACAAATTCCTGGATTCTATGTTTTACTTCACCGGCATCCTTACAAAATTTATGGCAGCGTCATGTTGCTCGTTTTCTCGTTCCGAAGGGGAGTATTGCTGTCAATGGCGTCAGTTTGACAATTGCTGAGTGTGATCCGCAAGGGAGTTGGTTTAAGGTGGCAGTTATTCCCCACAGTTATGCTCAAACCAATTTGAGTTATTTGCAGTTAGGACAGTGGGTGAACTTAGAAAGCGATATTTTAGGTAAGTATGTTGAGAAATTACTATTACTAGGGGATCAAGTCAAGAGTGTGAATTCTTTATCTACAGATGATATTTCACCTGAATTTCTCGCCGAACACGGGTATTTGTGAATTATGAAGTAGCCAAAGTGTGGGGAACTCAGGCTGACGTCCACAGGCAACTCAAATAGCATGATCATTCCGTATCGCATTATGTCGTACAGAATATAAGTTTCTTCCTCACTATTTTTTATGGTTTTTTTACCCCTTCAGACAATAGCGTTTATCTTGGAAATATAGTTGTCGCCATAAAGGTAAGGATATAAGCAATTATTACGCCTTGCTCTGAGATAAAATGGCGTTGGGTTAAAACTTGGTCATCAGTGGTGGGAAGCTGATGGCACTAAAGTGCCTACTACGAACTTACAGGAGAGAATGAACGATGACGAATAGAATAACAGAAGTTGTTGGAGATGATGGCGAAACCATTTATATCCAATATGATGACGAAGACAGTGATGAACTGCAAGCCGTGGGCTTTATTGATGATATTCAAGAGAGAACAAATAAATTAAAACGAACCATGAAGAGTACAGTCAAAAGTTACTCTAAACTGGTACTCGACAGTGTGAAACAGGGACTGAGTGATAACCTTTCACCGAGTAAAGTTGCCTTAGAATTTGGCTTACAAACAGGGGGAGAAACCGGAATACCCTTTGTCACCAAAGGAACCGCCCAAGCCAATGTCAAAGTCACCATTGAATGGGATTTAAGTCAAAAAAATCCACCCAGTTTGTAGTAAGGGAACCTTAGCTCATCAAACTACAAGAACCCAACCCAATGCTCTTGTTGTTTGTAGTAATGGCTTTAGCCTATCAAACTACAAGAACCCAACCCAATCCTTTCGTCATACCCAAACACCAGAACCAAACATCATCTATGATGAAATAAGATAACTCCCCCATACCTAACACTTCACCGGAAAACACCAAACCAGAGAATCGGGGCGGGTTTAATTGCATCTAGGTACAACCGAAAAGATAGTCGTAAAACCCGCCCCTACAAATTGACGCGCTTATCCCATCAAACGTCAACCCCATCCCAGTTTAAGATGAGTTACTATGGTCTTGACCAACTCCGGGAATCCATGGTGAAAATCCTGAATCCCGCTAAAGGAGAAACCGTAGGTTCAGGTTTCATCATTCGGTCTGATGGTTACTTAGTCACTTGTCACCATGTTATTTATTTACTTGATCGCCTCATAGTAGAATATCAGGGGCGGGAATACGAGGCGCAATGGTGCGAAGCCTTATCCAATCCCGATGTCGATATTGCCATTCTCAAGATAAATATTGAAAACGCCCCCACCGTACCGATAATTAATCCGCAACACTTATCAACCTCAGTAACCGTTTATGGATTTCCGCCCTCGCAAAAGAAATATTTTCCCGAAGGGATTAACTTTTCCGCGCCAACCATTCGCCCCAGTGCGCCTGTTAAAATTCTACCCACCTATCGCATCCAAACTGTAACCGCGACAAATCCTTGGAATCGATTACCCCAAGAACAGTCTACCTTTCTGTCTCATCGAATTGATACGAAAGTTGATCCAGGAACTAGCGGCGGCGCTGTTTTTGCTGAAGACTTGGGTGGTGTGGTGGGCGTGATTCAGTGTAGTAAAAGCGATGAAAGTTATCTGATTCGCTGGGACAATTGTTTAGATAGTTTAAATGCACTGGGGTTAGAACCGGAGAAAAATGCCGTTTGTCAATTTCTGGACGCGATTGAAAATGATCAACGATTTAAATCCATTGGCTTTTTCCACACACCGCAAAAAGTTGTATTGCAAGAGCAATATATTCCGATTCAAGTGACACTGGAACGGAAATATAAGCATGAGGTAGAAACGAATTGGGCTTATGCGGAATCTGAGGCAGAAATTAAACGAGTTTATGCGCTGAAAGGTGGGGTAGAAGCGATTGAGGAATCGCGACAAACTCAGGTGGATTGGCAAGAGGCGAAAAAAGAGCATTCAAGAGTAATGGTTTTGGCTGATCCGGGGATGGGGAAGTCTACGTTATTAAAAATGGAGGCGGGATTAATTGCTAAGCAGGAGAGGGAAAACCTAACCCCCCAGATTTCTTCTCGATTAGATCTCTCTTCTGTTAACCTTATAGATCCCCCTTCCGTCCCCCTTAAAAAGGGGGAAACTAAAGAAGGCGGCGCTGATATTGTACCGAACGGAGAACCAGATTTTCCGCATATAACCCCCCTTAAAAAGGGAGAAACTAAAGAAAGCGGCGCTGATATTGTACCGAACGGAGAACCAGATTTTCCGCATATAACCCCCCTTTTGAAGGGGGGTAGGGGGGATCAAAAAGCCTTGGGTGAGAGTTCAACTGTCAACTTAAACAAGGTAGAAACCAGGAAAATCGATGATGTAATATTCCCCCTATTTCTGCGCCTATCCGATTTGGATGAAACTCCCCAAGAAATCATAGAAGCAATCCCGCAACTGATTCAGCGAGATTATCCAAAAAACTATCCGGCTATCGACACACTGTTACAAGAAAAATTAGAGAACGGCAAATGTTACTTACTCTTAGATGCCTTAGATGAAGTCCCCAAACAGAATCGGACTCATTTAGCCGAAAAGCTGAACCGATTTGCCCGCAATTATAACTGTCCGATGATTTGCACCTCTCGCATTGTTGGCTATGGCGGTGCTTTTTTGCAGGAGGCGAAAGAAGTAGAAATTGTTCCGTTTAGTCAAAAGCAAACCGAAGCCTATATTCAAACCTGGTTTAAAAATGCGGCGGGTTATCTAGAAGATGATTCTGTCTCAGCCGAGGGATTGATTGAAGAACTCCGCCATAAACCCCAAATTGGGGGATTGGCTCAAAATCCATTATTATTGTCGTTACTGTGTAGTTTATATCAAGTCAAAGGATTGACGCTTCCAGCACGGCGAACTCAGGTGTATGGTAAAGCCGTGGATTATATGTTGGGTAAATGGGGAATTGACAATCATCGACAATGGGTGAATGAGGCGCGAGTATCAGCTAAAAAAGAGCTTTTGCAGGAACTGGCTTATCAATTTAGTGCTGAAGGCAAGGAAATTTTTTCCATAGACGAACTCAGGCGCAAGATAGAAAACTATCTGGGAAGTGAGCAGGTGTGCAGTGATTTTAAATCGCTGAGTGCGGCGAGTTTGATTGAGGAGTTGTCTGAGAATGATGGTATTATTCAACTCTTAGATAGAGGGGGCGATCGCTATCTTTTTCTCCACCGCACGTTTCAGGAGTATTTGACAGCAGCTTATTTATGTCGGGTTGAGAATGGGGTGGCGTTAGCGCGGCAGCATTTTTGGGACTATGACTGGCATGAAACCCTAAGTTTGCTGGCGGGATTGATGGATGATCCGATTCCTTTGCTGCAAGCGATTACGAAGGAAAAGGATGATATTTTTAAGACGCTTTTACTGTTGGCGGGGCGATGTCTGGCGGAGTGTTCAGAATGTTCTCACCCTTTGGTTACTAAGGTAATTAATAGACTGTACAAGTTTTGGCTGTCTTATCCAAAGGCTGGGTTTATCACCTCCACACTTGTGGCGCTGAGTCAAGTAAATTCGCAGATGCTTCAGAGGTGGAAAGTCGCGCTTCATGATTCCGCTATTGACGTGAGACAAGAGATAGCAGAGGCTTTGACAAAGATAGGCAATATCCAATCCGTAGATGCTTTAACTGATGCTCTCTATGATTCGGAAAAGGGTTTAATCCTTGCCCTCAATCATTCAGATATTTTGGTGAGATGGGAAGCAGCAATTGTTTTGAGTAGAATTAGTAATGCTCAAGCCGTGGATGGTTTAATAGCTGCCCTCCATAATTCAGATAGTTTCGTGAGATGGCATGCAGTAAAAGCTTTGGCTAAGATAGGTAATGCTCAATCTATCGATGGTTTAATCGCTGCACTCAATGATTCAGAGCGTGAGGTGAGAAGAGAAGTGGTAAGAGCTTTAGGTCAGATAGGTAATGCTCAATCTATCGATGGTTTAATCGCTGCACTCAATGATTCAGATTGTGAGGTGAGAATCAAGGTGGTAATGGCTTTAGGTCAGATAGGTAATACTCAAGCTGTAGATACTTTAATCAATGCTCTCAATCATTCAGATCTTTTCGTGAGAGGTTCAGCAGTAAAGGTTTTAGGTCAGATAGGTAATACCGAAGCTGTAGATACTTTAATCAATGCTCTCAATCATTCAGATCTTTTCATGAGAATATCGGCAGCACAAGCTTTAGATCAGATAGGTGATGTCCAAGCTGTCGAGGGTTTAATCGATGACCTCAATCATTCAGAGGATTCCGTTAGATTGATGGCAGCAGAGGCTTTAGCTCAGATAGGTGATGCTCAAGCCATTGAAGGTTTAATCGATGCCCTCGATGATTCAAATAGTTCCGTGAAAAGAAAGGTAGTAGAGGCTTTGGGTAATATAGGTGACGTCGAAGCTGTCGAGGGTTTAATCCATGCTCTCAATGATTCAGATCTGTATGTCAGGCTCAATGCAGCCAAGGCGTTAGCCAAAATAGGTAATACTCAAGCTATCGATGGTTTAATCGCCGCCCTCAATCACTCAGATCGTCATGTAAGATGGCGGACGGCACAGGTTCTGGGAGAGATAGATAATGCTCAATCTATCGACGGTTTAATCGCTGCCCTCAATCATTCAGATCGTCATGTAAGATGGGAAGCAGCAGAGGCTTTAGCAAAAATAGGTAATACAGAAACATTGGTTAAGCTAATTAAGTCCCTGGAAATCAATCTCTATGATGATGACATATTTTCCCTAGCTCAGACATTAGCGATTCGATTTGGCAAGGAAAATCTACCTTTTATTCCCGTCTATCCTGAGTTAGTTCAGTCTAGCTATTCACCCATATTGGCAATGATAAAGCGTCTTGGGCGATTGATCAGACAAAAGACTTGGGAAATACGCTCAACTGGGTGATTGGTTTAGGATGCGATTTTGAACTGGGGGAGGGCGGGTTTTGTACAACAGTTATCGGTTACATCCCACAAGTTAATCCCTAAACCCACCCCTACAGATTGTTTTTACAATGACGCGATACAATAAACAATCTCTACCGGGTTGATTCATGCTCAAAAGCCTAACCATTGGATTTGACGTTTAAACCGGGCGCAAGCCTTGCGCCCCTACAATTCTCATCCACCAATTAAGGTGTGCTACGACAGTAGTCTGTTATGCCAATCACAGCCAGAGTTTTACGACTTCAGGAATAAGGAGGCGATGATCGCACAACGATGACAACTACCCTAGATCAAACCATTACCTTAGCCGAATTCCTCAACCTGCCAGAGACAAAACCTGCCAGTGAATTTATTAATGGTCGCATCTACCAAAAACCAATGCCTCAAGGCAAACACTCTCGCCTACAGTTTCAACTGTGTAATAAGATAAATCAAGTCGCTGAAGAGTCGCAAATTGCCCTCGCTTTTCCTGAACTACGTTGCACCTTTGGCGGGCGTTCAATTGTTCCTGATGTTACCGTATTTCAATGGCAACGAATACCTATTGATGCTAACGGTGAAATCGAAAATGTATTCGCGCTTTCTCCCGATTGGACAATTGAAATTCTCTCCCCTGATCAGAATGCCACAAAGGTAATCAGAAATATCCTCCATTGCCTAAGACACGGTACTCAGTTAGGATGGTTTATTGACCCAGATGAGCGGTTAATTCTGGTATTCTTGCCGGGACAACAACCCCTTGAGATGACAGGTGATGATCTCTTACAGATACCTGAATTTTTGGACTTAAATCTAACTGTTGCTCAGGTATTTGCTTGGTTAAAAGCTGGAAAATAATATCCTTACGCTACAGTTAAGTTAAGGTGAATGTCACTGACTTAAGCTGGTTTCGTAGTAGGCACTTTAGTGCCATAAGCGAAGACAGCGCTGTAGGGAATTTCGGATTTGTTTGCCACGCGATCGCACTATCGTAACAATCTCTATGAAGTGTTGAGAATCTTGAAGCATTTGGGGCGTTTAATTTAGTCACCCTTGACAAGATGAACAGACTGTGTATTCACAGGACAACTAATCATGATGACGCGATCGCATAATACTCCATCCTGCGATTACTCCCTTCCCGGTAGAAAATTTCTTATTTTGCTCTTCTCCTGTTTCCCCTAAAAGGGCGGGTTTAGTCAAGCTATCCGACATCAACAGAAACTTATCTGTTAAACCCGCCCCTACAAACCCTGCTCCCTCTTCTATCGAAGGTTTAGGTATTTTTAGAGAGCTAAAGGAGTAAGCGGATCTTCTGATACCAACAAAATCCCCCGCCTGTTAACGGGGGATTCGCTATAAATAGGTGTTACCCGGTCAACGATTAAGCCTTTACAGTTTGCTTGGTAACAGCACTTAACTCGCCCTTGGCATACTTAGCCGCAAACTCATCCAAAGTCATTTGCTTGATCTTGCTAGCATTACCCGCCGTACCGAATTGCTGATAACGATCTGAGCAAACCTGCTTCATGTACTTAATAGAAGGCTTCATGAAATGGCGCGGATCGAAGTTCTTAGGATCTTTGGCAGCCGCTTCGCGAATTGCTGCGGTGATTGCCAAACGATTGTCGGTATCAATGTTAACCTTACGGACACCACTCTTAATGCCTTTTTGAATCTCTTCTACAGGCACACCGTAAGTTTCAGGAATTGCACCACCATATTGGTTGATCATGTCCAGCCACTCTTGGGGTACAGAGGAGGAACCGTGCATCACCAAATGGGTATTGGGTAGACGGCTATGAATTTCCTCAATCCGGCTGATGGCAAGAATTTCACCCGTGGGCTTACGGGTAAACTTGTAAGCACCGTGACTTGTGCCAATTGCTACGGCTAGAGCATCAACTTGAGTGCGCTCAACAAACTCAACGGCTTGATCCGGGTCAGTCAACAACTGTTCGCGAGATAGCTTACCTTCCGCACCGTGACCATCTTCCTTTTCACCCATACCCGTTTCCAAAGAACCGAGACAACCTAGTTCCCCTTCAACGCTGACACCGACAGAGTGAGCAACTTTTACCACTTCAGCCGTTACATTGACGTTGTACTCGAAGCTAGCTGGAGTCTTGGCATCTTCTTCCAGGGAACCGTCCATCATCACACTGGTGAAACCATTGCGGATAGCTGAGTAGCAAGTCGCTGGACCATTACCATGGTCTTGGTGCATGGCAATAGGAATATGGGGGTAGGTTTCCACTGCAGCCATGACTAAGTGGCGCAGGAAGAGTTCACCTGCATACTTGCGAGCGCCGCGAGAGGCTTGTAAAATCACGGGACTATCAGCTTCATCAGCAGCCTCCATAATCGCCAGGATCTGCTCCATGTTGTTTACGTTATATGCTGGAATGCCATAGCCATTCTCTGCCGCATGATCCAAAAGCAACCGCATGGGTACGAGCGCCATAAAAAAGTCCTCCTAACTTTAGGTGTTTTGTCAGCTAGTCGTATCTAGAAACTTAATTCTTAGAATAATCTTAAGATATTTTTCAGTTTATAGGAAATTATCTGGTCAAGATTCTAACATTAGGCTTCTTGATGAACTCCATAGTTTCCGTTTATGAAAAAATGGATACTGAAATATGGGTCGCCTGGGATTCGAACCCAAGACCAATCGGTTAAAAGCCGAGTGCTCTACCGCTGAGCTAGCGACCCACACTTGTAAGCGTTTTCAAGCGCCGTTTTCTACAATAGCAGAAATCACCAAAAATGTAGAGGGTTTTTCAAAAAAAAGTGGCGCTGAGTTGCACCGAAGTCTCCAAACTCTCTCCAGGAGACAACTTGGTGATATTTTCTCCTGTGTTTAATCCATTGCGGGGAGCGCTCCAGGGTTCCAAACAGTAGTAGTCTTTGCCCTTAACCGTCCAGAAGACGAGAGTTGAATAGGGTTCACCGTAGGTCAAGGTGAGTTTTAACCGCCGTTGCTGATCGATCACCGTTGCCGATTTACCCGTGATTTGCCGAAAGGCTACGTCAATTTCATCCTCACTCCAATCAAAGCCGCCCGTGAAGGGGTAAACTTGTCCGGTTTGCTGATCCTGATACTCCGCCGCCGGAATCTCAAACTGCAGCTTGGTTTTATCTGAAGTTAAGAAGTACGGATGCACTCCTGTGGAAAAGGGCATCACCTCTGGAGACTGATTAGTGTAGCGCTGGTGAAGCGTCAAGGTATTGCCTTGAAGTTGGTACGTGAAGCTGAGTTGCCAGTCGAAGGGATAAACAGCGCGAGTTTGGTCGTTACTATTGAGGACTAGGGTTAGGCTAGCCAAGTCATTCGTCACTCGTTCTGTAACCAGCCAGGGTAAATCGCGGGCGAAACCATGCTGTTTGAGCTGATATTGTTTGTCTTGGTGGGTATAGGTATTGTCCGGTAAATTGCCGCAGATGGGAAAGAGAATCGGAATCCCCCCCCGCACGCTCAACGTCGGGTCTCGAAACCGTTCGGCATCAAAGTAGAGGATGTCTTGACCTTGAAGACTCCAGTGAGAAATCAGACCACCGCGTTCGGGAACGACTTCCAACCGAGACTGGGAGTCTTGGGCAGTGAGGATATAGGTTGAGTATTGCTCCTGTCTCAGGGCGATCGCAAACATCTGTCTGTTGATTTCCTTAATAATTGAGCGGCTGGAGTTAGCGGCACGACTAACTTTAACAAACTCTTGTCAAAAAAACTGTCCTATTTTTACAAATTCTTAACAAAAAGCCTTTAGTATAGTACATAAGCAATTGTTGTAATCTTAGGGTTCAGGAGTGCCTACAGGCGATAAGTTCGTTTTAGAGTGACACATATCACTCTAAATTGAGCTGAGAATCACACCAAGCAAATGACACTTATCAATGTTTTCAACAGGGAGATATTGGATAGTGTTAGGGTTACCCCTATGATTACAAATGCTTGGTTACCATGATTCTTCGCACTCTTGTCCAATCCGCTCTGAAAACTGGCTGCCTCAGCGTTGCTTCCGAGGGGCTAATCCGGCAAATTCTGGAAATAAAAGGTTATCAAACAGCAGATCTTGAGGCTTTGACTGTCCTTTATGAGGCTGTGAAGTCTGGTAAAATTGAGCGGGAGGCTCATGATAACCGGTTTCTGTCATTTCCTGATCTAAATAGGCAAAGCGCGATAACAGGTGTCTAAAAGCCCCAACTTCAACAGGGATTCAGTACAGAGTAATCAGTAACCAAGGGTTTGAACTCACGTTTCAGGGCAAGTTTTGGAATTGGCTAGGCTGGATGCCCGTTAAGGGAGTCGTCGGTTCACACAAATCTGGATTTAACTAGATTTGGCGATTCATCCCGCGCCGTACTTTTATGCCAGCGTCGGGATGAATCGCCAGTTTAACCTAATTGGCTCTAGTTCCCTACCCGTCTACATGGTAGGAATGGATAGCCAATTATCAAGTATACGCTATACTGATAGTGTTGTTAGTGATAACAATCGAGGTTAGGAACAACGCTCGTCTTTCAGTCGATGACTCAAGCTCTACTGAGGTTGTAAGACTACAGCAACTTGGTCAGATGAAGCTTCAGAAACTCAAACTTCTACAAGGTTGAGTCGCTCATAAAATGGGTTCTTCCATGTTCCTGACTGTAAAATGCCAAAAGCGTCGCCAAAAAGTGACGCTAAGGGAAGCTTGCACTGTATTCCTAGGGTCAGTGTAAGATGATGTCACTGTCTAATACAAAATACCTATCAGCCAGGATGTACGACCTGGATCAAAGTGCGCTAATCTCAATGGCGAAATACACGGTTTCCCCTCCTTGGGTTTACTCTCCTTGGTCTTGCCTTTTACCAATGTCAATCCCTCGAATATCTGTTATTTGCTCACAGGTAAAATTGCTCTCCACCTTTACCTTGAGCCGAATTATAGCCAATGTTGTCCCAATTCGGTTGAATATCTTAAGGTTTTTTTGTCTAGTGAAAAACACCCTGCATTCATGCTCCAAATTTCGGTTGAATGCCAGTTAAGCTTTTAAGCATTGACTGGGAAATATGACAATAGTAGGGATGGGAGCAGTTGATGAGGGAAAATTGAGTCAAGCTATCCGAAGCCAAGCTTGGATAAAAACTGTCCCTGAATTATTCTAAAAACTGGAGCGACTTGCTCCCAGATGTGTTGGAAGAGTTATCTGCTAAGGAGAAGCCAAATATGCTACACCGCAAGATTTATCAACTTTGTTGCGATGGTCGTGAGGTCTGTATTTTCTTGCGGGATCAGCAACGTTGGATTGAACGCGCTCATATTGTCGATATTGAAGGGGATTTAGTGACAATCCGCTATGAAACTGATGAAGAAGACGAAATTTGCTCCTGGGAGGAAATGGTTCGCTTAGAAAGCATCGGTTCAGTTACTCAAAAACTTGCTTCTGTGACGCGCGGAAATTTTGAACCACTAGTGTCTGACGATTGTCCAGAAGCAGAACAAATTCATCCGCGTTTTCCTGAGTCCAATCAAGACTAAAAAATTAGGTGTCATTTGTCATTTCTAAAGGCGGGTTTAGTCACATCCGGGTGGCAAAAAACAAAGGTTGATAGTAAAACCCGCCCCGACAAATTAGGTTCCCTCGAAGGTGGTGAAGGGTTTTGGGAGCCATGACAGATTACCTCTTTGACTGCAACTGGGTATGACTAAGTTTCTGGTGGAGGTGTAATCGGTTCAAAAACTGGACAATATCCCTCCGGTGTCACTTTAAACGAGTAGAGGGGAGAGGCAGCATTCCAACAGCGCTGACCCCGTTGATGACGGCAATTAGCACAACACTCAATATTAGCAGGCATCTTCACCGAACTGCTTTGATTGAGCAGTTCACGTTGGGACAAGCCGCGTAATACCAGTTCTTCTCCTTGCCAACGAGCTTCCACTAAACCTGTATCGGCAAAATCTTGCCAGCGGGGATCAGCCGCAATTGCTTCTGGTAATGTAATAGTCACCACCGTACCCAGCTCCGTTAGCTCTCCTTCGTAATTGGTTTCTGGTGGTGGTGCCGGTTGTATAAATGTCTCTCCAATTGGCAGTTCAATCAGAGTTCCTGATGATGGTGTATGGAGATGGTAGCGGTTTTGTAACTCTTCTAATCCCGTTAAGTCAGCCAGGTATGTGGGAGAGCCATGAACAAAAATAATATGCTGAGGACGAAGATTATGGATTAACTGAGTGGTTCCTAAACAATCGCTATGCTCGGTTAACAGATAAGTTTCTACATCTGTAGCACTCAAGTCGGTGGTTGGAGGCGGATATCTCAGGCGTTCAGGTCGCAGCACTGTCCAAGAGGTGGGGTTAGGATGACAGTAAACCCTCAAGTCAGCCGTTTCATCAGTTAGAACGATGCTGGTGACCTGCGCGATCGCACCTCGTTGCTGCTCATCTACGCGACGCACACGCGGTTTCACCCGTTCATCCCAAAATAAGGGTTGATGGCGAGCAAAGTTTTGTACTGATGGGGGGAGGTGAGGTAGGAGCTCTAAGTAAGCATCGCATCCTTTGGCAACCGTACCATCTACCCAAATATCCAGATTGCGTCCAGTAAACTGGTGATGACTCCGCAGCAGCATCAAGATTTCTTGACCCAAACCCAAGGTGGGTACTGGCAGCAAAATAGAACGATTTGCTGCCAATGCTTGATCAATCCGTTCGACGAGTTGATTCTCTTGTTGGCGTCGATGGGGGTGTCGCGCAGTACCATAACTCCCTTCAATAATCAAGACATCTAGGTTTGTACCTCGTAATGATTCAATTGACAATCCTTCGACCAACCGTGAATTTGAAATAAAAAAGTCTCCCGTATACAGAAGTCGGTAGGTGCGATTTGGACTTGTATAGGTTAATAAAAATGCCGTTGCTCCCGGTAGATGTCCAGCAGGAAATAACTGCACACTTAATCCTTCTCGAAATTCAATCGGCGATCGCCAAGGAAGTGCTTGGCAGAATCCGGGAATCTCCTTTGGAGGTAAATAAGTCCAGTTCAGGGGTAACAGTTGAGTTGTGACTTCACTGGCGTAAATTGGCAATTGTGGAAAGGCTTGGTGCAGTGCTAGCAACCCCTTGGCATGATCGCTATGGGCGTGGCTACATAAAACCACATCCGCAGGCAAGTTAGCTTGGGCTTTCAGAGGCGAAATGTCTTCTAACCCACAATCGAGTAGGATGCGGTGGGGTCCCATTTGCACCAGCAAACAAACTCCTTCTGCACCATGACCAACACCATAGGCAAAACAGGCTAATTGATCATCCTCAGCAGAGGATGTCACTGGGCGTTGATTGCTCATGAACTTTGAGAAGACGGTTCTATGCTGTGACAGTTGCTTGACAACCAACTCACTTGAAGAACCATAACTACATCAACAATGCTTCTAAATCTTATTCGTCTTTTAGCTTATTTGGCGATGGGTTCCCTACACTGTACTCGTAAGAGTCAGTATATAAACTTGCCACCCTTATCTTTTCGGTTAAATTTTAGAATAACCTGATTCTCTTGGGCGAGTGTATTGACGGTATATAAGCAGTATGCTACTTCATCAATAAGATGTAGCAAATATCTGGGCTAGCTTATCCTAGCTTAGTGGGCTGAACCGTTGCCGTGATAGTTGTCTGAATCGTAGAAACCGTTCTTGGTGCCAAAAATGAGAGCGGATACGGTAAAAAGAATGGTTAAGACCACTAAAATCAGTTTGATATCCATCTATAGTTTACTTACTTGTATCTGAAAAACAGGATCTGAAACACTACTGAATACTTTTGACCGATCAGTATTTTGGTCTATTCAGTATAGATACACATTTTACCACGAAATTTATGTTCAAGTTGAATCAGCGTTTCACCCATCAACAGGGTCAGCGGGGGAAGTCTGATGAACGCACTTGCCTACCTGCGTGCAAACCTCTTATCCACACCAACCTATCCACATCCAGGAAAAGTCAGTAATTACACTAAGCTGGTGACAAGATTTGAACTTGCGACCGGCTGATTACAAATCAGCTGCTCTACCACTGAGCTACACCAGCAACTTCGTTTAGCATAGCAAATTATATTAGCAGTAGGGAAGAGGTAAAAGGGACGCTGGAGGAGAAAAAGTTAAATTAGAGCTTATTGGACTGCCTTGCTTGGGTCAAACGTTCAATAATACAGGTTCTGGCAATAACCGGGCGAGAACTTGCTTGAGTACCATCGCTGTCCAATCTACATCAGCTTCTGTGGTTTGTCGCCCCAACGTCAAGCGAATGCCTCTTAATGCCTCTGACTCACTGTAGCCCATTGCCAATAAGATCGGACTAGGATTGAGTTTACCACTATCACAGGCAGAACCCGCACTAATGCCTATCCCTGCCAAATTAAGCTGACGCACCATCGTTTTACCGGTCACCTCCTTCAATCGGGATGCTGGGATATTGGTTAGGCAAAAACTAACATGATGAGGTAAGCGGTGTCGTCGCGAACCTGTTGGTTTTAAATAAGGGATGTCGCTGAGTTGATTAAACAAGCGATCGCGCAACCGAATTAACCGAGGTGTTTCCGTTGACAGTTCGGCTGTTGCCAATTCGGCGGCGATACCAAATCCCGCGATCGCGGAAACAGCCTGTGTCCCTGAACGCTGTTGCATTTCTTGTCCCCCACCCCACAATAGTGGCACTAATTCAACATTAGGACTTACATACAGCGCCCCCACTCCTTGAGGTCCATAAATCTTGTGACTTGAAATTGACAGCAAATCCACCGGCAACTGTCGCACATCAATGGGCAACCGTCCAGCCACCTGTACCGCATCGGTATGGAACAGTATCCCATGATTCCGGGCAATTTGCCCTAGTGTTTCAATGGGTTGGAGAGTCCCCACTTCACTTTGACCATAAATTACAGATACTAATACCGTATTTGGTTGTAGGGCGTCTTCCAAGTCGCGGGGATTTACTCGTCCCTGTTTATCTACAGGTAATTGTGTTACCTGCCATCCCCAAGTTTCCAACCAGCGCACAGGTTGAGCGATCGCGGAATGTTCCACGCTAGAAATCACAATATGCTTGGGCGTTCTGTAGTTTTGGGCAATCCCCATAATGGCTAGATTATCTGCCTCTGTGCCACCGGAGGTAAAAATCAAAGCCTCGGCTGGCGCATTAATTAAGCCAGCCACTTGCATTCTCGACTGTTCCACGACAGTAGCAGACCGTTGTCCCCACTCATGTAAGCTAGAGGGATTACCCCACTGCTGAGTCAATACCCCTTGCATCGCCGCGATCGCTTCTGGGCGGGGGGGTGTCGTGGCGCTGTAATCGAGATAAATTTGCATAGTGTTCAGCCTTTTTCACTCGGCGACGGGCTATAGTTTCAGCATATAGCTCTGAGGACTGCTTATTCTGTGCCCAAAGTCTGACGTTTTGGTCATTGGTCATTAGTCATTGAACAGAAACACTCAAAACTCTTTCATCCCTCTATTCACCAGGTTTATCCACATTGTAGTCCTCGTGAGACAAGACAGCGTAGGGAATCAACAAACTCCCGTAGTCATGACAAATCATCCGGTAGTTGCGGGTAACCGGGATACTGACGATCCAGCGATTGTGGCGTAGTCGCTTGCCGCCAAATTCTCGGTAGTTCTTTTGTTCTTCCAAGCCAGCGATAATCACACGGGCTTTGACCACCACATGGGTGGGCAAATCCTTTAAGTCAATGGGATCATTGTCAAAAGTAGACTCCCATTCTTGCTTTTGTTGCTTTTTAGCTTCCCGTGCCTTGTTGTCTTGCTCACATCGGTGGCAGGTTTGACCATACCCCTTATGACCGCACGGAAATGTCTTTTTTCGTCTCGACATAAAACGGTGGGATGGGTTCAAACCCTAGACGTGACCATGTTATCTTCCTGATAGTGATTTCCCCCATTCAGGTTGTGGAAAACGAGATTTAAGTTGTTCGTTGTATTTTTATGTTAGTTCAATAGGGACAAATCCTTGAACCTTATTTCAAACTGAATCAGAAAAACCCAGATCAGCCGTTTTAGTCCGATGGCTCAGAGTCCCATATATCTTATACTTTCCTAGCTTCTCCGGCTTGTCTCAAGGGATCAATTCCCATTGACAGCCTACTTGGTTTATGTTGACCTAGGTGATAAAAAATAATCAAAGCAATAAGTGAATCTAATAGAAATTCAATGACTCAATCCTACTGGCATCAAGGTATCATCTGGCTCATTGTATTAACTCTGTCCGCTTGTCAACCTCCTCAACCTCAAGTTCACCGTCCGCCTCCCTTACCCCAAGACCCCTTTGTTCAGGTCTACTTTAACCATTCCCCCTCGACAACCTACACGGAACCCTATCGCTCAGTGACTCGACCGGGCGATAATTTAGAGCAGATTATTGTCGAAGCGATCGCGACGGCTCAATCCACTATTGATGTTGCTGTCCAAGAGTTGCGCTTGCCGCAAATTGCTCAAGCTCTGGTTCAACGACATCAAGCGGGGGTTAGAGTCAGGGTGATCCTAGAAAATACCTATAACCTCTCTTGGAGTGAAATCCCAGCCGAAGATCTAGCTAAACTGCCACCTCGGGAACGCAACCGCGCCCAAGAGAATTTACGGTTAATTGACAGTGATAACGATGGCAAGCTGACCCCGAGTGAAATTAATCAACGAGATGCTTTGGTTATTTTACGAAATGCTGGCGTTCCTATCCTAGACGATACAGCCGATGGCTCTCAAGGTAGCGGCTTGATGCACCACAAGTTTGTCATTGTGGATGGATACAAGGTGATAATTACCTCCGCTAACTTTACCACCAGCGACATTCATGGTGACTTTCAAGCACCGGACAGTCGTGGCAATGCCAATAATCTCGTCAAAATTGAAAGTGTTGAATTGGCGAATTATTTTACCGAAGAATTTAACCAAATGTGGGGAGATGGACCTGGTGGCAAAGCCGATAGTCAGTTTGGCGTCAAAAAGTCACAACGCCCTCCAAGGCAGGTTACTCTCGGAGATACCACTGTGACTGTCAACTTTTCGCCCACGTCACCAACTCAACCCTGGAGTCAAAGCAGTAACGGTTTCATTGAGCAAACCCTGCAAAGTGCCGCCCAAACCATTAATCTGGCATTGTTTGTCTTTTCTGAACAGCGACTGGCAGATCAGTTACAAACTTCAGATGAAAAGGGTGTCCAAGTTAAAGCGTTAATCGATCCAGGTTTTGCCTATCGCTACTACAGCGAAGGACTAGATTTATTAGGTGTGGCGCTGAGTAATGAGTGTCGCTATGAAGCGGGTAATCGTCCTTGGCAAGATCCGATTGCCACAGTCGGTATCCCTAAACTCCCATCAGGCGATCTGTTACATCATAAGTTTGGCGTGGTAGACGGGAAAACAGTGATTACAGGGTCTCATAATTGGTCAGCATCAGCCAATCACCAAAACGACGAGACGGTTTTGGTGATTGATAGTCCTCTAGTCGCCGCTCATTTTGAACGTGAATTTGAACGTCTGTACACGAATGCCATACTGGGGGTCCCGGTGGCGGTTCAGCAAAGGATTCAGAACCAGCTACAATCCTGTGACGAGATTACTCAGGCAAACGATCCGAACGCCCCAACTTTTAGTGGGATAGTCAACCTCAACACAGCCACTCAGGAGGAACTGGAAACTCTACCTGGAGTTGGACCCAAACTGGCTGAGCGAATTATTGCCGCGCGATCGCAAAAGCCATTCACGTCATTAGCTGACCTTGACCAGGTTCCAGGTGTCGGATCTCATCTACTCCAGCAGTTAGATGGGCGAGTGACGTGGTAATCCTAACCTTATATAATGCCATGAACTATTTTTCTTTGAGTTTACTCTTGACAACAACAGCGATTTTGGCTCAATCATCCCCGCCCTCGATAGCCGCCAGGGTGCCCCAACTCAACTCTAAATCCGTGATCCTAGCCACACAATTATTGGTGCAAGATGCGAATGACTTTGATTACTGGTTTGATCGCTGTTATGAACTCACAGGCGAGGAAGCACTGGAGGCTTGCGACAACGCGATCGCCATTAATTCCAATGATGCGTCAGTCTGGTATAACCGAGGTACGCTGCTGATGACAGAACTAGAACGATATGAAGATGCAGTAGGATCTTTCGACAACGCTTTGGAGATCAATCCTCAGGATTTGGCAGCCTGGGATAATCGAGGTGTGGCTTTAGGACAACTGGGGCGGTACGAGGATGCCTTAACTTCTCATGATCGCGCCTTGGAAATCGACGATCAACATGCGAGAGTTTGGCAAAATCGCGGCGTAACCCTGTTTCTTTTGCAGCGCTACGAAGAGGCTCTCACAGCCTTTGAGCGTGCCATTGAACTTGATCCCAACTACGAACAAGCACAACGCAACCGAGACTTGGTTCGGGAACAGTTAGGGCGATAGCCTCTTTGATTCCGCAAGTGCGGGGGAACTGATTAGTTGGGGTGGGTTTTACCAATCACCAATCACTTTCTGTCTATTTCGCACCCGCCCTTGTCGGGAAGCACAGACATCCTTTTCATCTGTGGGTATATTTAATAGCGCTGAACAACTCGCGCCATTTCACGCTCATCCTGACGCCGCTTAATTGTCTCGCGCTTGTCGTGCAATTTTTTCCCTTTACACAAACCCAGGCTCACTTTCACCAAGCCTCGCTTCAAATACATTTTCAACGGCACTAGGGCTAACCCTTGTTGTTCTACCTTGCCTATAAGTTTGCTGATTTCCTGCTTGTGCAGCAACAGTTTACGGGTGCGAAGCGGGTCGTGATTGAAGTAGAGGCTGCTACTTTGGTACGGCGAAACATGTACGTTCAGCAGCCAAGCCTCACCATTGCGAATTAGGGCATACCCATCGCGCAAATTGACCCGACCCTCGCGGATAGACTTAACTTCTGTTCCTTTTAACTCAACGCCCGCTTCGTAAGACTCTAAAATCTCATAGCGGAAACGTGCTTGCCGATTATCGGCAACAACCTTGAACCCTTTACTTTGATCACTCATACCAATCACCTTAGCGTCTGATACTGAAAATTGTGGACTCAGACAATCACCTCAGGAAACCCTCAAAAGGTAAAGTTTTGTTAAAGAGTTGACATTTTCTCGAAAAACAGTAACAATAGATACAGAACAAATAAATCGTTCATCTCTCTAGCCATTAATCAATTAACCGTGAAAGATGATTAGAGGGACGGAAGTAGGGACAACTCCCGAAGGAACGCGCCTCATATCACTACAGTTGCATTACGAGGCGAAGACCATGAAACTTAATTATCGCGGCATCAAATACGATTACAATCCCCCTACGGTAGAAACTGTCGAATCGGGATCTGGTGGTAAATATCGGGGTTGGGACTGGCGATTCCGCAATTTAAAAAATCCGCCAGTGTTACAACCGCGAGTCAACCTGCAATATCGCGGCGTTCGTTATCAAACACCAGGGACTGTTGCTAATAATGGTGTTGCGCCAGAAAAAGCACCCACTTTAGTTACCAGTCAAGAGAAAGCTCGTTCTCGGATGAGCAAGCAGCAACGAGTTCTCAAAAATCGTCAGCTTTCGATGTTGTATCGCTCAGCTACGGAAGTTGGATTGGCAACTCGTTAACTGTAGATGGGAGTGACGCCTCAAGGCTCAACGGAGTAAGTTGGGGTAGTTGAACAGAAGGTATCCAACTAATAAACTACCCCGCCTGTCTCAAGGGCGGGGTTTTTAATTCAGATCCCCCTTATCTCCCTTAAAATCGATAACTCAACACTTTAATCATCGAACGATTCTGGGGTAAATCTGAGAATTTCAACGTCAGCGTATCGCTGTTTATCCGACTTACGGGCATTCCCTCCATCACAGTTAAAAACTCATCCACGGAGCCAATCCCATAGTCCCCCTGACAGGTTTCATCCGCTGCTTGGGTACGGAAATGAGTCGGGACTACCATTTTCGGATTTAACACACCGATCGCTTGTTTAGCCTCTTGAGGATTATACGCTTTGATACTGCCGCCAACAGGCACAAATACCACATCAGGACGCCCCATGAGGATTTTCTGCTCAATTTCAATAGGTGCAGCCGCCCCACCTAAATGCAGAAGTTTAATCCCACTTTGCTCCCATTGCCATGCCACATTATTCCCTAATCGGCGTCCACCTTGGCGATCATGAGGAATACTAATCCCTTGGAATCGAATACCCCCGATCTGATAAACTCCCGGTTGAAATAGGATACGCGGATTTCCTGGCAATCCCTCAGCTGCACCTTCGTCCAACAACTGAGAGCTAATTAAAACCAAATCAGATTCCACTTTCGGTGGACGATAACCTGCTGTACACCCGACTGTCCGAAACGGATTAACCAGAATCCGCATTCCCTCGCCTGTAAACAAAAAGCAGGTATGTCCTAACCACTGAACTGTCAATGTCCCATTAGCCGACTGTGCCCCAGCCGACTGGAATTGTGCAGCCAATGTCGTTCCCAAAGTGCTAAACACTCCTGCACCCACGTAGCGCATCAACTGTCGCCGTTTCATTGTTGGTTAATCAATACTCCTAATACTTAAGCTAGAACCATAGGGTTTTGAGTCGATGCTGGAAGAGATACTAGAAAATTTTGCAATAACTGTTTGCCACAATCGGTCAAAACACTCTCTGGATGAAATTGGACGCCCTGGAGATGGGGATAGTTCCGGTGTCTCACCCCCATAATTGTCCCATCCTCCACCCAAGCCGTAATTTCCAGTACCTCTGGACAGCTTTCTTTGTCAATCACTAGGCTGTGATATCGAGTGGCGACAAAGGGATTGGGCAGATTCTGGAAAACACCTACTCCGGTGTGGTAAATTTCCGAAGTTTTACCATGCATCAACAGGGGGGCACAGATAATTTTTCCGCCAAAGACTTGACCTATACTTTGATGACCCAGACAAACGCCTAAGATGGGTACAGTTGCACCAAGCTGGTGAATTAACTCACAGGAGATTCCAGCATCATCCGGGCGTCCGGGTCCTGGGGAAATAACTATCCCATCAGGGTTTAACTGGCGCAGTTGCTCTAGGTCAATTTGGTCATTGCGGTAAACCTGAATATCAGCAGCAATGGGCAATTTGAATCCTAGTTCACCGAGATACTGCACCAGGTTATAGGTAAAACTGTCGTAGTTATCAATGACAATAATCAAAATTTACACTCCTTTTGAACTCACCCTAACCACGACAAAACGTTACACTGTAATTTAGGTTAAAAAAATAGCTTAACGTATCAGTAAAAGGATACGAGTCATTAAGGGAGGCAAGAGTAGGGAGCCAGCCACGAGTAGGGCTGCGATCGCGGAGATGAGAACAGCACCTGCGGCACAGTCTTTAGCTACTTTTGCTAGCTCATGATAGGACTGTTTAACGGTTAAGTCCACAACCGCCTCAACTGCCGTATTCAGCAATTCCAGGGTCATGACTAGCCCACTGGTCAAGCCAATCACGGCTATTTCCACAGGCGTCAAGTCTAACAAAATAGCCAAGCTAATTGCCACGATGCCAATCAGGGTATGAATGCGAAAGTTCCGTTGGGTAACAAAGGCATATCGCACTCCCGCCCAAGCATATTTAAAACTCACCATCAATGTTGGGGCAATACACCAAGCCAAGTCTCGTTTGAATCTATGATTAGACTCAGGCTTTGGCGGTTTGGGGAGTGACAGCTCCTGCACTATCGACCGGGAACTGGGAACCAGGTATTGAGAGTTAGCAGAATGAGTATTGTGATAAACCATGGGGATTGAATTCCATTGCTAGTGATGAACTGACACTGAATCCAGTGTCATTATACGGGTAACGTCAAGTTGACAATCTGGAGTAAAGCCTGTTGCTGGTTTAGCATTCGCAGCAAGCTTTCCTCATCCGGATGATCCCACCCTAAAAGATGTAACAACCCATGAGTTGCTAACCAAGCCAGCTCTACTTCTAAGGGATGACCCTGTTGTTGAGCTTGGCGATAAGCGGTTTCCACTGAAATGACGATATCTCCCAGGTAGACTGATTCAGCCGCTTGCATGTCTGGAGGTATCTGAGGCGAGTCTACCTCTAATGCGGCGAAGGAGAGTACGTCAGTGGGTTGATTTTTGTGGCGGAACTGAGAATTAAGTGCCTGAATTTCTGTGTCGTCACTCAGGCGTAGTGTCAGTTCATACCCCAAGGCTGGCGGACTATCTGGGTGCAGTTGCAGTGTTTCAAGCCATTGGCTGAACCAATGTTCCCAAGTGGAAGTGGAAATGGGGTTCGTGAGGAAATTGGCTTCCGGAGTCGCTGACTGGGAGGCTTCAAAGAAACAATCCTGCACTATTAGTTCGATATTCACTCGTGCCGCCTCTCTTGTGAGGTAAGCTATGGGAACGTTAACGAGTCAGGTAAGCTAAACCAATCAGCACAGCTAATAGACCCACAGTGGTTAGAAAAAAGTGCTGTAGGGATTTGCCTCCTTTACTCACCATGTTACGCATCGCTAATTTCACGTAACTGGGTTTAGGTTCATTGAAGGCGGCGTTTGCTGTTGGCTGTTCAGCAAAAGGGGACTTCGCTGTATCCGAGGGTGTTGAGGGTTGACTCATTAGGAATGGTGATTTGACGCTAAAATCTATTTTATCGCCTTTATTTACATAATGTAACAAATTGCCATTCATCATTCGCCAAATTTGGTCAGGGCGGGTTTAGTCCCATCTAGATGATCAAGCAACGATAATCATTAAACCCACCCCGATACCCCACACCCCACACCAATCTTCCCCATCCCAAACTGATTAGGTCAATTGATTTTCCTGACGCAGGTAGGCTTCGATGAAGGGATCAAGAGTCCCATTCATGACATCATCAACGCCTGTGGTTTCCACATTCGTCCGTAAGTCTTTCACCAACTGGTAAGGGTGGAAGACATAATTGCGAATTTGGTTTCCCCAAGCGGCTTCAACTATATCGCCTCGGATTTGGGCAATTTCCTGGGCGCGTTGTTCTTGAGCAATCACCAATAGCTTGGCTTTCAGGAGGGCGAGGGCTTTTTCCTTGTTTTGCAGTTGCGATCGCTCCTGGGTACAGCGCACGGCAAGTCCTGTGGGAACATGCACAACCCGAACGGCGGTTTCCACTTTGTTGACATTTTGACCACCCTTACCCCCAGAACGAGAGGTGGTAATCTCTAAATCCGTTTCGGGAATATCTAGGTTTACACCTTCGTCTAGCATGGGCATGACTTCAACGCCTGCAAAACTGGTTTGCCGCTTACCGTTGGCGTTAAAGGGAGAAATTCGTACCAGTCGGTGAGTTCCTTTCTCCGCTTTCAAATAGCCATAGGCGCGGAGTCCCTGAATTTCCAAAGTAGCTGACTTAATTCCAGCTTCATCCCCTTCTGAGAGTTCTGCCAACTGCACCTTATACCCTTGGTTTTCTGCCCAACGGGTGTACATTCGCAGCAGCATTTCTGCCCAATCTTGGGCATCCGTTCCGCCAGCCCCAGCATTAATCGCCAGTACAGCACCATTGGCGTCATAAGGACCCGATAGTAGCTGTTCTAATTCCCAACGGTCAAGTTCACGATTGAGCTTAACTAAATTGGTTTGGGCTTCTTGCAGTAGTGCTTCATCGGTTTCCAGTTCCAGCAATTCCAGAACTGCTTTCGCATCCTCTAGATTACTTTTCCACTGATGGTACTGCTGGAGATTCAATTTCAGGTCATTCAGCTTTTGCAGGGTTCGTTGAGCGAAGGTTTGGTCATCCCAAAAATCGGGTTGAGCGGCTTGTTGCTCTAAGTCTTTAATTTTGGCAGTTAGGGCAGGGATGTCAAAGATAGTCCTGGGTTTTTCCCAGGCGATCGGACAAGGTTTCGACTTCGCGTTTAATCTCTAAAACTTCCATGTTTCTTTGTTCTGGTACTTTACTACCGTCAACCCTTTATCAATTGTAAACAGAAAACTTAATCCCATTAGACCAATGACAGGTATCCCACGCCTTTTCAAGCGTGGGATAGGGTTAGTCAATTAGTCGCGATTAAAAGCAATCAGCAACCGCAAAATAAAGATAAACAGGTTGATGTAGGTTAAGTACATCGACAATGCGGCTGGCAGATACTGATCATTGCGATAAGTGCGGGGCAAGATGTAGAAATCCACCACCGCCGCACCGACAAACAGCAATACGCCAATGCCAGAGATGCCTATTTCTATCCAGCTAGGGGTATAGACGCCAAAAAAGCTCAAGATGAGCTGACCCACCAACACCACCAACAAGGCAATGATACCCAGTTGAACGGTTTGGGTTAACGCCATCCCATCTTGATCTGAGAGATTCGAGCCTATTTGACGGGCGGCGACAAAGGTGACACCACAACCGAGGGCGGCGATCGCAATCCCTTGAATCCCCACCCCCGATGTGCCGAGGGCAACAAAGACGATACCACTGAGGGTATAACCTGAAAGTAGGCTATAGGTCGCCAATAGGGGCAATGCCGTGCTGTTATTGCCTTTCTCCGCTACACCACGGGCGACGAAGAATAGGGCTAATTCAGCAATCAGGGCAACCCAGAAGGTGGGCATGAATAACCCTGGGTTTGTGGCAAGGACATTCAAACCACCGTAGGTGCCCAGAGCCGTTAAAACCAATCCACCGCCGACGTAGGGCAGGGCATTGGCTATGACATTGGGTCCGACTAGGGCTTGACCCTGAGCATTGCGAATGGCTTGGCGAAAGTTACTTGTGTTGCTCATGTAAACTCCTTGTGTAACTTACGTATTTACAGGTATTATCGCGGTTTACTTCTATTTTGACCGATATTTTCAGGTACGGGTCTACACACACACTTAGGGATTGGGGAAGTTTTGACCCTTCACTTCGCCCCTAGGGTATGGCGCTGCTTAAACCTTGCCGTACTGGGAAGAAGACACAGGCGCAGTTACAAGGCGCGATCGCTCAACTGGACACCCCAACCTAAGCGGTTATTGAGTTCGTCTTCTCGCCAGTTAGAATTCGGGTGTGTGATATTAAACCAAACCCATGAAACGCTTTCTCTTAACTTGGCTGTTTACTGCACTAGCATTAATCATTACTGCCCATATCGTACCCGGTATTACGATCGCGGGTTTTCCCACGGCTGCGATCGCGGCGATTATCTTAGGGATTGTCAATGCTATTGTCAGACCGATTCTTGTCATGCTGACTTTTCCCCTGACTCTCTTGACCTTGGGGCTATTTCTGCTAGTGGTTAATGCGATATCCTTGTCCCTAGTCGCCTACCTAACTGGCGCCACGTTTACAATCCATGGACCTATGCCCGCCTTGATTGGTTCAATTGTTTTGTCTGTCGTTGCAGGTATCCTCAACCACTTTGTGAAGTAATTAGTCATTTATCCTTTATCCTTTGTCCTGGGTCATTGGTTGGGGCAGGTTTGGTGATATCAGAGTTAGTCATGAAACTCGCCATTAGTTGGGGCGGGTTTGGTGACATCGATATGATAAAAAATGTTAGTCGTGAAACCCGCCCCTACAAAATCAAAACTGTTTTAACTGTTTTTGCTTATGATTAAGATTCTTCACCTGTCAGATATCCATCTAGGTAGCGGCTTCTCCCACGGGCGAACGAATCCAGAAACGGGTCTAAATACACGACTAGAAGATTTTGTCAATACCTTATCTCAATGTATTGATCGCGCCATTGCTGAACCCGTGGATTTAGTCCTATTTGGTGGCGATGCTTTTCCTGACGCCACACCACCGCCTTACGTACAAGAAGCCTTTGCCACTCAATTTCGCCGCTTAGTCGATGCAGAAATTCCCAGTGTATTGCTGGTAGGTAATCATGACCAACATTCTCAAGGAAATGGGGGCGCGAGTTTATGTCTTTATCGTACCCTAGGTGTGCCGGGATTTATTGTTGGGGATACTCTGACAACTCACCCGATTCAAACTCGTAATGGTTTAGTACAAGTTATTACCTTACCCTGGTTAACTCGTTCTAGTTTACTGACGCGCCCGGAAACAGAAGGGTTAGCCTTAGGTGAGGTGAACGAGTTATTAATTCAGCGCCTTGAACCTATTTTAGAAGGAGAAATTCGGCGGCTGGATTCCCAAGTGCCAACTATTCTATTAGCCCATGTAATGGCAGATCGTGCTAGTTTTGGGGCAGAGCGTTTTTTAGCCGTGGGTAAAGGCTTTACTATTCCCCTATCCCTGATGGCGCGATCGTGTTTTGATTATGTCGCATTAGGACATGTCCACCGCCACCAAAATCTCAATCCATCTAATAACCCGCCCGTCGTTTATCCGGGTAGTATTGAACGGGTTGATTTTAGTGAAGAAAAGGAAGATAAGGGTTATGTTTTAATTGAGTTAGAGAAAGGTAAGGTTCAGTGGCAGTTTTGTCCTTTACCTGTACGTCCATTTTGCACGATTAGCGTAAATCTAGCTGAGGAAACTGACCCAGAAGCGGCATTACTTAAAGCCATCCAGAAAAAAGCAATTAACGAGGCTGTTGTTCGGCTGATTTATCAGGTGCGCTCTGATCAGTTGGATTTAATCGATAATAGTACAATTCATCAAGCCTTGAGTGAAGCGCACAGTTATACAATTCGTCCAGAATTAGTCAGTCAGTTAGCCCGTCCGCGTTTACCAGAATTGGGTGTGGGTAACGGCATGAATCCCCTAGATGCGTTGAAGACGTATTTAGAAAGTCAGGATAATTTAAAAGATATTGCCGCAGATATGTTAGAAGCCGCGCAATATTTGTTGGATGGGCAAGGAGATAGTTGGTTAGAGGTAGAGGAGTCTGGAGACGATAAGCAGGAAGCGAGTCAGGTGGGAAAAGGGAATCAAAAGAATCAATTGCGTTTACTTTAGGGGTTCGGGGAAACACGTATGAGAATCAAGGAAATTTCAATTACTGATTTGTTCGGTGTGTTCAATCATGTTATTCCTCTTAACTTGGAAGAACACATTACTATAATTTATGGTAAAAATGGTGTTGGCAAAACCAAACTGCTAAAATTAATTTATGAAGTCTGTAATTCAGTCTGTAATGAAACTCCTAATATTCCATTTAATCAATTAACGCTAAGTTTAGACAATGGAGAGATATTTAAGTTAGATGGGAATGAAATTGAAAATTCTCCAGAAGGACATGAGTTATTTTTTAAGAAGATAGACTCAATATCTTCTAATATTAATGTTCATTTTGTAGAGGATAATCGGTTGTTATGCTCAACAGCTAATGACCGAATGCAACACTATAATCGTCAGTCAATGTCACGTACTGTTTACAATTATTCCCAAGAATTAGCCAAAAACATTCAAACAAAAATTACTGAATACGGAAGGTTGTCTCAGTCACTTGATAGAACATTTCCGGCAAGGGTTGTTCAACAAAAAGAAATGCCTAATTTAACGGATGAAACATTAAAATATAAACTAAACAGGCTTGAAGAAAAACGTTCTAGCTTGAGTGATTATGGACTATTAACTGAAAACGAAAATACAGAAATTAAAATTCAAGGAAATATAGACGAAAGCACTAAGAAAGTTTTGGCAGTTTATATTGAAGATGCAGAAAATAAACTCAGCTTGTTTGATGACATGGCGAAAAAAATTGATTTGCTCAAAAGAATTATTAATAAAAAGTTTTACTATAAACACATGAAGATCAATAAAAATGGTGGGTTTAGTTTTGTAACTGACGATGGTAAATTCTTGCATCCGACAAATTTGTCTTCTGGAGAACAGCACGAACTCGTTCTTCTTTATGAGTTATTATTTAAAGTTGAACCGAATTCCTTAATTCTCATTGATGAACCAGAATTATCATTACATGTCGAGTGGCAAGTGCAATTCATTAAGGATTTACAAGAAATAACTCAACTGTCTAATATTGATGTTTTAATTGCAACTCATTCGCCAGACATTATTCATGATCGCTGGGATTTAACGGTTGAGTTAAAAGGACCAGCCGAATGAGAGAATTTATTACCCCGGATCGGATTGCGAATCAAATTCGGATGCGGCGTAGTAGTCACAAAGGTTCTTTTATAATCGTGGAAGGGCGCAGTGATAAGCTCGTGTATGAGCGTTTTATAGATGGGACAAACTGTGAATTTTCCATCGCTAGTGGTAAAGAGAATGCTGTTGCTGCTATAAGAATTCTTGAAAAAGATAACTTTACTGGTGTTCTCGCCATTGTAGATGCAGATTTTTGCCGACTCGATGAAAATTTATCTTCTAGTTCAAACTTACTATTAACCGATGATCATGATCTGGAAATGATGCTGCTTAAATCATTGGCTTTAGACAAAGTACTTTCCGAACGTGGTTCAGAGGACAAGATAAACAACTTTGGTCAAGATATCCGTTTAACGCTGCTGGAAAGTGGGAAAAGGATTGGGTATTTACGATGGGTTTCATTGAAAGAAAATCTATCCCTGAAGTTTAAGGAATTAAGTTTTAGTAAATTTATTGACAAAGCTACATTAGTGATTGATACAGCTAAACTGATTAAGGCTGTTAAAGATCACTCCCAAAAGTTGGCACTGATAGACCAAGATATTCAAGAAAGTATAGAAACATTAGAAAACAGTACTCACGATCCTTGGCAAGTCTGTTGTGGACACGATATTATTTGCATCTTATCCATGGGATTGAGTAAGGTTTGGGGTTCATGGAAAACAAACGATGTTAAACCAGATATACTAGAGAGAGAATTACGACTCGCTTACGAGGATTCTTATTTCTACAGAACTCAACTCTATAAATCAATTCAGCAGTGGGAAGTCAATAATAAACCATACCAGGTTTTGTCGCCAGGGGATTAAAATTAGAAACATTGGGTTAGTGTGTTTGGTGAGGGAGAAAACACCACACAAGTCTTCAAAACACTCCACACCCGACACGCCATCTCCTGGTTAGCTTTCTTACCCACCCCTTCCGCTAACTCACACACTCGCGCAAAATTTGTCAAACTAAATATATTCCTTTCGCTTGGGAGTAAGCGGTAATGTGGATGGCTGGATTGTTTGTTTTTTGCGGCTGGATGGTATCCTTGTGCCTGCACGAGTTTGGTCATGCTGTCGTCGCCTACTTCGGCGGTGATACCTCGGTTAAGGATAAAGGCTATTTGACGCTTAATCCCCTCAATTATACTGATCCTGGTTTGAGTCTGCTAATGCCGATGATTTTCTTGGTGATGGGGGGAATTGCCCTTCCCGGTGGGGCAGTTTATATTGACCATAGTAAATTGCGCGATCGCAGATGGGATAGTGCGGTTTCGGCGGCTGGTCCTTTTGCTAATGTACTAGTGACATTGGCGTTGGCGATTCCTTTCTGGTTGGGTTGGGTTACGGTATCGAGTGAGGGTTGGCTGGGGCAAAGTTTAGCCTTTCTTATTTTCTTACAAATTTTTGCTGTTGTCCTCAATTTACTGCCTATTCCGCCTCTAGATGGGTATGGAATTATACGCCCTTGGTTACCTAAATCGCTACAGCAACAATTCAACAAATTGGGTAGATATAGCTTTTGGTTTATTTTTGGGGTGTTATGGTTTGTACCAGCAGCGAGTCAAGGGCTTTTTCGGTTCATTTATCAAATTGCTTTAATTTTAAATATCCCTCCCGAAGCCATTCAGTTAGGCAGTGTCTTATTTACTCAACCCGCCACAAAGTTGGCATTGATTGGCGGATTCTTCGCTTTTCTCTGGCTGATTAAACAAAAAGGAAATCAGCAGCAACATGATCCAGAATTACCATGGTTTTACCAAGGGAATAAACTTTTGGAAAACCGACAATATGACGCCGCGATCGCTGCTTATGATAAAGCAATTAACCTCAATCCTAATTTACATCAGTCATGGTATAATAGGGGCTTGTGTTTAGCCGAGCTACACCGATTTCAACAGGCAATTACTTCCTACCAGAAAGCCATTAAACTTAAATCTGATTTTTATCAGGCTTTAGATGCTCTCGGTAACTCTTTTTATCAGTTGCAACAGTATGCAGATGCTATTAATGCCTACGATAAAGCTCTGCAAATCGAACCAAACTTAGCTAATACTTGGTATAATAGAGCCTGTTGTCGAGCGTTGCAAGGTCATGTTGAACTGGCGATTGACAGTCTAAAACAGGCAATTGATATCAATTCCAATTTACGCGAGCAAGCGAAAACTGATGCTGATTTTGAATTGATGCGGAATACTGTGCGTTTCCATCTGCTAATTGATAGAGGATAATGTATCAATAATGATTTAGTGGACTAAATCATAAAATCCATTTTCTTTAACAAAGGACGTGGGTTGCTTCTCAAAAAACAAGTATAACAAATAATAAATAATGAATAATGAATGACAAATTTTTAATCAGAAAACCGATGGGTAAATTTCCCCAGCAATTGCCAATAGTGCTTTTACTCGCCACTACTCTGGCAATACCGTCAACGGCTGACTTTCATCCGGCACAAGCACAAACCTGCCTCGCTGCAACCAGTTGCAGAAACCAATCCGTCAAATTTGTACCGGGTCAACGGATTACCGTTGAGGTAGCGAATTTAACTAATAGCATTATCCAACTCCAACAAGTTGATGTTACAGATCCTCTGTCGGTGAGTCCTGGACAAGTTCTCTCCTTTGTCCGAGGAGGTAATACTAACCCTAATTTTTCAGCGGTGTTTTGGGATGCCCAAGGATTACCCTTAAATGTGAATATCCGCAAACCTGAAGCGAGGGTCTTACGAATTGAAATATTGCCCAGTGGTCGTGCTCCAGGCGCTCGCGCCGTTTATCTGCAAGATGACGGTCGAGTCGAAGTAATGTAAGGTGTTAAGTGTTGGGTGCATTCATTTACGATGAACAACTATCCTTGTCATTCAGCTCAATTGCTACCTCGTATCCGCCATACTCCAAATCATTGGTTTGGTAATCAAGATAGCCAGGAGATATCTGTTGTCCCGGTTACTCATACCGTGAAAACTAATTTTTCTCCAGCGTCGCCTGTTACTAATCCTCTAGATCAGTTGTTATCACAAAAAATTTTGATTACAACTGAGTAAATTGGAGTTATAGGCTTGAAGCACTGTAAATGATTGGTCAGATCCCACGCTGAAAAGACGTGGGTTTTTACGTTCATGGGTTTTAAACAATCAATCAATGATAAACTCTGCACAAATCAGCTTGCGTCAATCCGGCTCAATTGAGCGATTAACCTGGCGAATGATATTCAAATAAAAGAAAAACTACTTGACTTAATATAAAATAAAATTAAGTTTTTTAAATCGAGACTTGCTATTATATACAATAAGTTTTAGGGTGACCTCTGCCTTTTGATAGGTAGCATTAAATTAAATTTTTTTTAGATTCTTCCCCAAAATTTTTACATTTGAGGAGTAGACTGATTAGCGTTGGGTGGAGAAAGACTATGAATAACTGTCCTTGTTGTTCTGCTCAGTTACTGGCTCACATTCGTGATAAGCGTGTTTATTGGTTTTGTTCTCGCTGTCGCCAAGATATGCCTGTTAAAGCTAATCATAGAAACCCTTTTCACCAAGAGTTTTCTTTTGTTAATCCCTTAAATGACATTTTGTCGCAAAAAATCTTAAAAGCAGCAGATTAAGCTTATCTCTCCTCTGTAAAAGCAAAATGGGATGGTTTTTAGGATGAGGGGTTTTCTGGGCGCACGCTGGGGAAAGGGTACAGGCTGGGGAAATAGCGCACGTCGGTGGGTTACTGGGATTTTTCAAAAAGATTGCGAATATAACCCCATCGTTTACCCATGCGGATGGGTGCTAATCCGTCACTAAAGGATTTGACCTGATCAAATTCCGGTGAAATTACCTGATCACCCTTTTGATTGATATAACCCCAAAATGATTCAATCTTAACAGCGGCTAATCCTTGGGAGAAGGGTTGAGCCGCATTAAATTGTGGCTCAATGACCAAATTTCCAGTAGGATTAATATAACCCCAGCGATCGCGCAATTGGACAGGAGCAAGTCCTTGGGCAAATGAGCCGGCTGTGTCAAAGTTTGCTGGAATCACCAGTTGACCCCTTGAATCACAATACCCATATTTGCCTGCGAGTTGCACCGCCGCTAATCCTTCTGAGAAAAATTGTGCCTGATCAAACTGAGTCGGAATCACCCATTGACCGATTTTATTGATATAACCCCATCGATTTCCAACCTTCACCGCCGCTAATCCTTGGCGGAACCGAGTCGCCTGATCAAACTGGGGTGAAATTACCGATTGACCGGATAAATCGATATAACCATACAGACTGCCAATTTTTACTCGCGCTAATCCTTCAGCAAACTGATCCGCTTGATCAAATGCTAAACGAGTGATCAGTTGTCCTGTTTGATTAATATAGCCCCACTTGTACCCCATTCGCACTCGTGCCCGTTCCTCTTGAAACGAATCCACCCAATCAAATTGAGGCTGAGTGATAAGATTACCAAAGCGGTCAATATAACGATATTCAGCACCAACTCGGCGATGGGTAAACCCCTGTGCCTTCAGTGATGTCGCGTTGAAAGGAACGGATTGAGCATAGACGCGCGATCGCAAGGCTTTGGCTAAGGTATCATTATCTTGGCGCAAGCCCTCATAGAAAAATAACACCTCCCCCGATAAACCGCGATCGCGATTGTACTCAATTGCCTGTATCAAATCCTCTGAACTGATGCGATACGACCCGCTTTTAATCAGGATTCCTGGTATCACCGTAGACAATTGTACCGGGTTTACTTGGTCATTCACCAACCGATCAACAAGCTGCTTATAGCTAGTAAAATCCCGGCGATAGAGTTGGGGATGGATTATATCCACCAATCCCTGATTCCGCCAAGCTTGGTTATCTTGTAAATACTCCTGTAGCCCCCAGGGATAGGGACTCGGTGCCATAGAAATCACCAATTCTGGATTAATCGCCACCACCTGTCGGTACAGACGAGTCAGGAAATCAGTCAGCAAATCCGCCCGCCATTGTAACCATTGGGCGTCTTTTGGATTTCTAGGGGGTTCCCGGTTGAACTGCTGCATATAGCGTTGTACCGTTTGGGTATCATAACCTCCTTCTGACGGGAGGGCAGGTAAACGGTCATCCCCCTGAATTCCAGCGATATCATAATTTTTAATCACTTCTAGGATTAATCCCAGGACAAAATCCTGCACCTGGGGGTCAAAAGCATTTAGCCATTCAAAGTTATTTTTTGTTAGTAAATTACCTTGAATATCCCGCGCCGCCCAGTTCGGTTTTTGGGCAAGTAAGCGTCCACCCTTTTGGTTATAGGAACTGGCAAAGCCATATTCAAACCAAGGAATCACCGCTAATCCCACTTTCTTAGCCGCTTGAATCAGTTCGGCGAGGGGATCTCGTCCAGTAAAACGCGGGTCAATTTCCAATCCCACCGTGTCTCGCATCAGGCGACTGGGATAAAGTGTTGCCCCATTATTCCAAACCACAGGAAAAACCACATTAAATCCGGTTTCGGCGAGGAACTCAATCGCCTCAGCTATATTCTTTGGGGAATTAAAGACTTGGCTATCCGTATTTGTTAGCCAAACTCCTCTGATTTCAGTTGAGGGTAATTGATTTGGGTTTGGCGTTAGATCCTGTTCGTCTAAATAATTATTATATTCTTCTACCTTGTTACTTTCTGCCTTCTGAGAGTTTGTAAGCGCTAAAGCGCTTCTGGCACTAAAGTGCCTACTACGAACTCCGCTTAAGTCAGCAATATTCTGCTTTAATCTTACTAATGCGATTCCTGCGGAAAAGGGTTCCGCTTCATCCAGTTGCGGATTAATCACAAATGTCCCGGTTTTGTCAATATATCCCCATTTATCCCCCAGTTTGACCCTTGCCCGTCCTTGGGTAAAGGAATCTGCCTCATCGAATAGAGGTTCAATGGCGATGATATCCCAACCTGGAACATATTGTCGGGGGACGCCTGGGAGTCTTAACGCCTGAGTAATCAGTGCAGCGACTTCGCCTCGCGTCGCGTTACGATTTGGGTGCAGGCGTTTAACTTCCGGATAGTTAACGACTAAAAACTGACGGGTTGCCGTTGCGATCGCGCCCTGTGCATAATTGGGAATAGTCGCGGCATCATCATAGTATTGTTGGAGAATTGGGGTAGGATTAGGGTCACGGGCATACTGTAACCCACTGACTAATGCCACCAACGCTTGCACACGGGGAATCGGTTGATTGGGTTGAAAAGTGCCATTGGGATAGCCGGAGAAAAATCCCGCCCGGGTGACGGTTTTAATGGCGGGATTTGCCCAGTGATTGGCAGGTACATCACCAAAGTTGATCGTATCCCGCACTGGGGTAGCCTGGGGAAAGGCTTTGTTTAAAATCGCCGCAAATTCAGCACGGGTAACAGGGTTATTGGGGCGAAAGCTACGATCAGGATAACCGCTGATGATTTGGCGGGTAAAAAGCTGGTGGATTGAGTCTTTTGCCCAATGGGTTTGGGTATCGGCAAAGATGGAGTTGGTGGACATGGAGCTGCGATGGAGCCTGATAGTTGCATTATAGATAGTCTCTGGCTTTGAGGGAGTAAGATGAAAACTAAGTTTTGAAACAGATTGTGAGAGAACCAAGTGCTATTAATGAATATGAATGTGTTCGCTATCCGTCGAACAGTGGACAGTAATGGACAACAAATACCAAAACTGTAGAGATAGCCAGTCTCAGTTCTTTAATGAACTACGCTACCTGGGTCATGACACCTTAAGGTGCTTTCCAGCTTTAAGCTACTGTCGCTCAA